>DATAMG010000074.1:0-13487 GCA_036260705.1 Chitinispirillaceae bacterium
CCTTTAATGATTTCTTGTATTCAAAAAAAGAAAGGCTCCGGCCCAAAAGGACCGAAGCCGCTAAAAATTTAAGGAAATTCTCCGGAAATTCGGATAATAAGTTTCAACAAATATCTCCGGAGGTTACTTTCAGTATATGACTACTAATAGGTCACCTCCTTTCCTTGCTAAATTTATTATAAGTCTTCATTAGAAAACTGTTAAATTTCTAATACATAGTCTCACATACAGAATCACTTAAACAACTAACACTTTTGAAAGACTCATATTTTTTCGATCGTTTTATATGCGCCCCCTTTCGTGGTGATTACTGTTTTTTTTCATCTAACCATTCCTGAGCTCAAAGACTGGTTTCCAAAGCAATTTTCAATCACTTTGAAACAAGATTTCGTATGTACTACATTGTTTATTGCAGAATTATTTTATTTTTTTAATTGGAGACACTGTGATTGAATATCGTTTCAATCAGAAAAATTAACTATATCTTTCATGCTTTTTTCTGTAAAAATCCTATATTATAGAAATAATCCAGAAAATGATTAATTCATATTAAAGGAAATGTTTATATGAAACCCCTTAATTTTCTAACCACTATAATAGTATCAGGCTTGACTTTAAACGCAGTCAATGCTGAACCAAGCAAAAATTTCAAAGTGTTTTTGTGTTTCGGTCAATCCAACATGGCCGGTAATGCTTCTGCTACAGCAGATGATAAAAAAACCACACCCAGGGTTATGGCTTTGGCATTCAATGATTGCAGCAATCCATCCTGGAAAAAAGACACCTGGGTCCCAGCACAGGAACCTCTTCATTGCGGTGATGGTAGCAGTGGAAGCACAAGTATGGGACCAGCTTATGCATTTGGACGAGTCATGGCCGACTCACTTCCAAATGACACTATAGGCATTATAGCCTGTGGACAATCCGGAGTAAACATTGAATACTTTATGAAAGGTGGTTCATGGAATTCCGGTTATCGTGTACCATACCCGGGAGGTCAGAATGTCTGGGACTGGATGCTTAAAAAATGTCAATTGGCTCAGCAGCGTGGTGTGATTGCGGGAATAATTCTGCATCAGGGTGAATCAAATTCCGGTCAGCAGGACTGGCCAAACAAAGTAAATACTATTCTTAAAGACCTTAAGAAAGAATGTAACCTGGACACAAATACTCCATTTGTAGCCGGAGAATTACTCTATGGAAAGCAGTGTTCTGGTCATAACCAGGTTATTGCTAAAATTCCCTCTGTAGTACCAAACTCATATGTGGCTTCAGCTGAAGGTCTGGCTGGTGCAGGAGATCAGTATCATTTTAATCGCGAAAGCTATTTAAAACTCGGTGCCCGATTTGCCGAGCAGATGATGAAGGGAATACATGTGGTTGAGAAAACACATACTGCCCAGCAGAAACATTATCGTGCGGTTTCGGTATCTTCCATTAAGCAGTCTGATAACATTCAGGTTTTTAACCTTTCCGGAAAGACAATTTTTAACGGATCTGCAGCTAAATGGAAGACTATACACACATCTATGAAAACGGGTAATGTGTTTATCATTGCCAACAGAGATAATATCAGTACATCTGCAAACCTGATGATCAATCCCTCAGGCAGATAAACCTGCATTTGCTGCCACAACTGAGATTAAACTGCCAATAACAATTGGCAGTATGCATGATCTCCCAAGCATTGAAAGAAGTGAAGTAACGAATAATCTGCTTTTTCCCGCCTGAAGAATACATCTGTAAAGCACTTGTGTTTTGCAGAGTATTTTTATTTAATGGAAATATTCTTGGACTACATAAGAAGACTTTGGTCTACTGTATAACTTATTCTTTTGAACCACCCTGCATTAGAAGAGTATTTCGAAGTAATTCTCATGCCACCTGTATTTATAATTATTTTACTATACTTTTCGTATTGCGATTTGTATATTCAATTTTAACAATTATGGAAGTTTGGTACCCGGGCTGTCACAATATTTTATTCTCGACTCCTGTTCAGTACCCAACTACACGAAACAATTGATATTTATCATTCGGCTTTTAGAGAGGAGGTAATGCCGGATCAGACAGTATGTAAGAGTAGAGTAGCTCGTATTTTCATACCATTGAAAGGTTTTCAATCAATTTGAATACCTATTCCAACCTCAAAATCACAGGATGTAAATATGGCCAGATTAATCGTCACATCATTCTCTGAAGACACTATTGCAGCACCAGGTAACAGACAACCCAACTACATTATCGTTTCCGTGACAGATCTTAATGGAGCACCAGTCACTGGATTAGGAACATCCAATTTCAAAGTTGATCCTATGATTGTTGGACCCGGTGGTGCACTAGTGAATTTAACAAGTGTTTCTGCAGGGAGACTGCCAGGTTTTTACTTTATCAATGTAGTGCCAATCAGAACAGAAACCTGGAAAAAGGGGGTATACATTTTTGCTGTTGCAGTTGAAAAAGCAGCTGACAAGGGCCAAACACTGACCAGTGTTTTAATGGATTAGGTAAATTGTGGGGTTGATGATGATAAATTGCACCATCAACCCTAAAGATTAATACAAACACCTGCCAGGGAACCCCCACTTTTGCTTCAAAAAAGCTAACTCGAGCCACTTTTTCGTTTCGAAGGTTAAATTAGTCACTTACAACTAAATTCTGCGACTGTTCTATTGCTATTGTGACTCACGAGTCACAATTATGTTGCTTTGTTCTCTTTTTTTTTGTATTATTAGTTCATACCGGCATAGAAAAATTAACCAATCGAGGAAGTAACTATGAAAAACAGTATCCTGCTTCTTTTTCTGCTGATACCTATTTCCATTTATAGTAAGGAGTTATCAAAAAAAGAGGTCCTTCAGTATGCCTTTTCGTATGCAGAAGAGCTTCAGCTGATAAAAAAAGAGATGGCTTCAGCTCATAGTATGGAAAAAGAATATCGAGGCAAGGGTTTTCCTACAATTGAAGCCTCGGTTAATTACCAGATAGCTCCAAAGCAGTATTCACCTTATTCTCTGGGTATGAGTGGAGGGACAAGCAGTATTTCGAGTCTTCTGGACCAGTCCCTGCCAGGTTTCAATAATGATGCAACAATAGCCGGTGCGTTGGATCAGATAGTCTCTTCTTTTTCGAATGTTGATTTGACACCAGGTAAAAATACCATTGCTATGAAACTCTCGCTGACACAACCGATTTTTGCACAGGGCAAGATTTCAAAAGGACTTAAGATAGCCACCATGTATTATGGAGCTATTGATCTTAAATATAAAAATGCTCAGTTTTCCCTGGCAAAAGACATAACCAATGCCTATAACAGTGCACTTCTGGCAGATCAGAACAGAAAAGTACAGCTACAGGCGGTCTCGCTTGCTGAAGAGACTCATCGGTTAACCAGGGCTCGACTGGAAAGCGGCAAGGGCAATGTTCTTGACACTCTTAATTCAATGTTTTCTTTGCAGCAAGCCAGATTTGCTCTTCGTGATGCGGAAAAAAACAGGCATCTGGCCATCAAAAACCTCCTTACACTTGCATCTATGGAAGATGAGAACCCCGATGAAATCCAATTAACTGATTCATTAGTGATTCTGGAATTTGATCTGTCTGAACAGGAAGCTTTTAAAAAACTGGCAGATGAAAACATATCCCTTAAACAGATAGATAAGGGAATTCAGATGCAGCAGATGCAGACTAAAATTGCCAAAGCTGATTTTCTGCCCACTGTATATGCAGGTGCATCAATCTCCAAAATCACAATGTTTAATGAAGCAGATCAGCTTGCCTGGGGTGATGACCAGAAAGTATTTGTCGGAGCTACTGTTCCTATTTTTTCCGGTGGACAAAAAGTTGAAAAAGTCAAACAATCAACTTATGAAGAGCAGAAATTGGCTGAAACCAGGAAAAAGACCATCAATCAACTAAATCTTGCACTTACCAATTATTTTGAGGAACTGGCCGTTGCCAAGGAAGAGTGTGAGGAGGCTTACCACCTTATAGCTCTGAGCACCCAGGGTGCCCAGATTGCCTCACTTTCCTACGAAATCGGACAAATTACACAAGTCGACCTTACTAACAGTAAACAACAACTTAGTATGTCTCAGCTTGCCTATAACAGTGCTGTGCACAAACTCAATACCGCAATAGTAGGAATTAAAACATTACTAGGAGATAGTTCTCTTCTATCAGCAGAGCAGGAGGATAAATAGATGAAAAGGATCGCACTTACAATTATTGCACCTGCAGCGCTCATGCTTGCAGGATGTAATAATCAGAAAACTGTTACAGAAGCACCCAAAACCATTCAACAGATACAAACTGAAAAAGGTATACCGGTTACTACCGCTAAAATCGGACAAGGAGTTATCAGAAGAATCGAGCGGAGCAATGGTACACTTCAGGGAGAAGTCGAAGCGACTCTGGCCAATGGAATGGGTGGCACCGTCAAAGATATAAAGGTTTCCGTCGGTGACATTGTCAACAAAAATGATATAGTGGCTGTAATGGAGATCGATGGTGGTTCTCCGATCGATGTTGCACAGAGTGCCTTTGAATACGCACAAAAAGCTTATGAACGCGCAACAAAGCTTCAGGCTCAGGGTGCCATTTCTAAAGAGCAGGTGGATGGAGCCAGGGTACAGTATGAAAATGCCAAGCGCAGTCTTGGTCAGGCTACAGTGGGAGTAAATGTTACCGCTCCATTTACAGGCGTTGTTCTTGAAATTTACGAAAGTGAAGGCAGCAAAATTGGAGAAAAAACCCGCCTGGTAAAAATCGCGGATATCTCAAACCTGGAAATAGAGATGCAGGTAAATGAACAGTCTATAAATTTCTATAAAAAGGGACAGAAATCATTCTTACTCATGGAAAGTGATACTGTTTGGGGTTCGATAGATCGTATTGCACTTGGTGCAAACGGACTTGCCCACAGCTTTAAAGTAACAGTGCGTTTTCCTAATCAGAAAAAGCAGCTTAAACCGGGCCTGTTCAAACAGGTTTATACAATTGTCAGTGAAAAATCCAACGTTCTATATGTACCGATAGAAGCGGTTAATTTTACACAGGATAACGAACCATACCTTTTTTCTGTAATAAACGGCAAGGCAGTGAAAAAGGTTGTTGCCCTGGGCATAAATACCGGATACTTCTATGAAATTATCCAGGGATGTTCAGCTGATGATACTATTATCATGTCCGGCCTGACAATGATTCAGGACGGTTCCCATGTCAACGTTGTAAATAAGTAAAGGAGCAGTTATGAACATTGCCGGAATTAGCATTCGACGCCCTCTGTTGATGATCATGTGTATCCTGGCGGTGTCCATGTTCGGAGTGGTGGGATTTTTAAGATTACCTATCGATAAAATGCCGGATATGGAACTGCCCTACATCACAGTTCAGGCAATATATCCTGGTGCAGGACCGGATCAGATAGAGCTTAATGTGGTTAAACCCATCGAAGAGCAGGTAAGTACAATCGGCGGTCTTAAACATGTCACTTCTTACTGCATGGAATCGGCAGCATTTCTTGTACTTGAATTCAATGCAGAAATAGATGCTGATCTTGTCTCTATCGAGGTTAAGGATAAAATAGACCAGATCCTTTACTCTCTTCCTGATGAACTTGAAAAACCGATCATTTCAAAATTCAATCCCAATGATCAGCCTATAGTAACGCTTTCTGTAACCGCTCCAGTTTCTCCTGATAAGTTGAGAAATTATGTAGATAACCAAATTAAAGATCATTTCAGCCAGATAAACGGTGTCGCTAAAGTGGCAGTTGTTGGTGGACGTGAGCGGGAGATAGTAATCAATCTGAACCCGGAAAAGATGTCGGCTCATAATCTTACTATCTTTCAGGTTGCAACATTGATCAAAGCTCAGAATAAGACTATCCCCGGTGGATTTGTGACCGGAAAACGCAAGGAATATTCTGTAAAAGTCAGTGGTGAGTATACTTCACTTGATCAGATCCGTGAGTTACAGATACCGGTTTTTAAACAATATGGTGCTGAAGTTCAAAACTATACTGTTCGTCTGAAAGATATTGCAACTGTTGAAGACGCTTACAAGGATGTACGCGAATTTGCCCGTTTCCAGGGTAAAGAATCGGTACAAATATCGATCACCAAGAATTCAGATGGAAATGTGGTCGGCATTGCAGATATGATTTTAAAGAAAGTCAAGGAGATTACGCCGTTGCTTCCATCTGGATATTCAATCGATGTAATCGAGAATTCTTCAACCTTTATAAAAAATACAGTTGATGATACATACAGTAATATTATTTCCGGTATAGTTCTTACAGCTCTTATTCTTCTGTTATTCCTTTTTGACTGGCGTGTAACCATAATTGCCGCTGTCACCATGCCTATATCATTGATTATGGCTATTGTGGGTATGAGCTGGGCTGGATTTACCTTGAACACCATTACCCTTATGGCATTGACAATATCCGTTGGAGTATTGGTTACCAATTCCATTCTTGTAATTGAAAATATCGTCCGTCATTGTAACAATGGACAGGATGTGCGCAAAGCATCAGAGGAGGGTACAAATGAAATTTTCATGGCTGTACTGGCATCAACTCTGACTAACCTTGCAGTATTTATCCCTATTGCCACTACAACCGGAGCAATAGGCAGTGTTTTTAAATCACTCGGTCTGACCATCGTATTTGCCACGGTTGCTTCAATTTTTCTTAGTTTTACTCTAACACCACTTATGGCCTCCAGGATGCTTAAACCCAGAAAAGCGGACCAGTTGGAAAAGAAGATTCGCAACCCGCTTGACTGGTTTTTATCATGGCTCGATCGGCTGTACGAAAACTCTCTGGACAAGGTACTCTCCAGCAAAATCGGCCAGTTTGCGGTTGTGTTATCTGTTATTATAGTCTTCTGGACAACCATGCAGTTCTTAGCCCCGAAACTTGGTTCAGAGTTCCAACCTAATATGGATGAGGGAGTTGTGGCTATTTCCATCGAATTGCCATCCGGAACACCAATTGACATTACTCAGAAACATGTACTGGCTGTTGAAGATATGATGAAAAACCTTCCGGATCTTGTTTCTATATCTTCATCTATAGGAGGTTCAGGAACAAAGACTGGTGTTCAATATGGTGAGGTCAGGTTACAATTTACACCAGAAACCGAAAGAGAGGAATCGGTTTTTGACAAAATCAACACTATTAGACCGATGCTTTCTGATATACCTGATGCAATAATAAGTGTAACCAGCGCCGGTGGATTTGGCGGTGGTGGCGCAGAACAGGACATGGTTATCGAAGTAAAGGGTATCGAGATGAATAAATTGATCGACCTTTCAAATCAGGTAATCAATATCGTTTCGCAAACTCCGGGCATGACAGATATTAGCAGTTCCTGGAAAGGTGATAAACCTGAGATTTGTATTATTCCTGATCGCGAGCGGCTGGAACACTATGGTCTATCACCCAACCTCGCTCAGTCAACCACAATTCAGATGCTTGGAGGCCTGGTCAGATACAATATAACCGGAGATGATGAAGCAATTTACCGGGAAAATGGTGAGGATTTTCCGATAAGAATTCAGCTAGATAAGCGTTCCAGAAATACTGTTCGGGATGTCCAAACTATGGAAATTTTAACACCAAAAGGTCCAGTTCCACTTGAAGCTATTGCAGATGTAAAATATACCGGTGGTATTTCCTCAATCACCAGGAAAGATAAACAGAGGATGATTCAAATCACCGCTAATAAAACCAGCGGTAATATCGGAAAGAAAACAGAAGCAATAAAGAAACAATTTTCTGCTTTAAAACTGGAGTCAGGGTACAGTATCAATTTTGCCGGTATGCAGGATATGCAGGATGATTCTTTCAAACAGCTGGGAACAGCAGCTTTCCTGGCCATAGCATTGACATTTATGCTTCTGGTAGCTCTGCTTGAGTCACTTTCTATGGCTTTTGTTATTATGCTTACAATACCTTTAGGGCTAATAGGTGTAATCTGGTTTCTATTCTTAAGTAATGGTGCAATATCCATGATATCCTTGATGTCAATAGTGATGCTGATTGGAATTGTGGTTAACAACGCAATATTGCTTATTGATTACGCCCAGACTCTGCGTCTGACCAAGGGACTCTCAGCCAAAGAAGCTATGACAAAGGCCGGAGGTACAAAACTTAAAGCGATAATCATGTCCAATATTGCAATTATCATATCTATGATTCCAATGGCTCTGGGATTAGGAAGTGGAGGAAGTTTCAGGGCACCTTTTGCCATTACTGCAATAGGAGGTGTTATTGTGTCAACACTGTTTACATTCTATTTAATTCCAATATTATATATATGGACTGCCCCATCTCTGAAAAAACTTAAAGATGAGTATCAATCTGAGCATGCCGTTTGAAAGGATTGGAATTTTATGGATGAACAAGATTGCAAAGAATTAAGAAAACAGAAAATCAGAGACACTAAAACCAGTCTGATACTCGATGCTGCTTTAGAGGTGCTCTCACAAAAGGGGTACTATGAAACCAGACTTGAAGATATTGCTGATAGAGCGGGCTTTTCCAAGTCCGCCCTTTATAGATACTATAAAGACAAGGATGAGATATTCTTTACTATAGTAGTTAGAGAAAGAAACAAAGTATTCGATAAATTAACTCTTGATCCGCAATACAGATTATCTGAGGAAAACCACATAAGTGAAAACATCCGTCGTATATTAACTGTAGCATTTACTGCATTTGGAGAAAACTTATCCTTCCTTCTCACATTGAATTCTTTTCAGGTTGCAGAGTTAATTAATAACCTCCAGAAACAAAGTGAGTTGATGGAGATAGAAAAAGATTTTCTCTGTGCTGAAAATAAAATGGCCGAAATTATGCTGGGAATGTTTGATAAAGCCAAAGAAAAAGGTGAGATAAACACAAAATTAGATTCAGAGCAGATCTTTGACTTTGTCCAGGGGTTTATTTTCACTAAAGTAAAAAAGTGGCATCAGAATAAAAAATTAGATAACATTGATGAGACTGTTAATCAGGTTCTGATCTTTTTATCCAGTGGATTAGGTTTCATGTACAAATAAAATCCATATTATTCACATTATAAAAAATCTGGCAGTCTTTTCGTAAGTAGTTGAAAATTTATCAGCTCGTTTACTATTAGCGACACGGTCGTCCCTCGACCGTGTCTTATTTACGATTACCTTTGAAAAGTCAAAAACAACTAAAACTTGACATTTAGGATAATGTCATCACTGGATGTTTTGCGGTTTTTAGTTTTTTGACCATATCTTATCTACTTCCTTCTCCTACCATGGTATGATATCGTGGCAGCTGACTTAACATGCACCCACACTGAATCACCGCAGTTCAATTCAAGATCCATTACTGCCCTTCGAGTCAGCCGCGAAAGTATGAACGATGCTCCTATCTTTACACGAACAAGTGCCAGTCCGGGATGTTCATCCGCTCCGATTGCATCAACAACTCCCTGAAGAGAATTCTGAATACTTATTTGTTCCAGTGGTTTTTTTGAAATGCTTACATCTCTAGCCAGAATTCTGATTCTCACACTACTGCCCACTGCAATACCAGAATCTCGTGCCCATATACTCCCACCGGAAAAATCTATCCTGCATAAATTCCAAGCCGTGTCTACTTTAGCAATACTGGCCTCAAAGACTACCCCAGCATCCTCTCCGATTTTTACTGGCAGATCGATTTTAGTCACAACATGTTCTAATGTACCATTTGCTATTATAGAACCTTCTTCCATGATAACCATATTATCGGCAAGCTGAACAACTTCATCTGGATTATGACTTACGTATAAAACCGGAATATCAAGCTCGTCACGTAGCTCTTTCAAATAAGGAAGAATTTCCTGTCTCCTTTTAATATCAAGAGAAGCAAGCGGTTCATCCATGAGCAGAATACTAGGGTTGATCGTAATGGCACGTGCAATTGCAACCCGCTGTTTTTCTCCTCCGGAAAGGCCATCAGGTTTCCGTTTTAACAGGTAGGCAATATCAAGTAATTCTATAGCTTTTTCAAGATCTGCTCTTTGAGCTTTAACAACCCGTTTCATACCATAGCAAAGATTTCCCAACACCGTAAGATGAGGAAATAAACTGGACTCCTGAAAAACGTAACCCAAAGGGCGTTTGTAAGTTGGAAGAAAAAAACTGGAATCCTGCCATATTTTTCCGTTAACACACAAGTATCCCTGTGAAGCACGCTCAAGCCCGGCTATACACCGAAGAATAGTGGTTTTCCCAGACCCGGAATGCCCGAAAAAGACAGTAACTCCGCGTCCTGCAATTTCCAAATCTACATCAAATGTAAAACCGGAGCGCTTTATTAGAAAACGTGCTTGAATATTGTTCATTCTGCACTATACCTGCTTTTGTCTTTATAATTACACAAATGAATAGCCAAAAGGACCAGAAAAGAAAACACCAGCATTACCCCAGCCAGTCGATGTGCACTTGCAAAATCCATACTTTCGACATAATCATAGATTTGCACTGATGCGACTCTGGTTACTCCAGGAAGGTTTCCGCCTATCATCAATACCATTCCAAATTCACCTACCGTATGTGCAAATGTAATGACTGATGCAGATATAAACCCAGGCATTGCAACCGGTATCACGACTGTAAAGAAAGTATCTATTGGAGAAGCCCGCAATGTCGATGCAACTTCCAGGTAACGGTTGTTTATTGCTTCAAAAGATGATTGCAGTGGATGAACCATAAACGGCAACGAATAAAAAACTGAGCCCATCACAAGTCCATGTAATGTAAAGGGTAATGGAGCCAGCCCTAAAAAAGAAGTAAGTTTTCCAATCGGACCGTTCGGTCCCATAACAAGAAGTAAATAAAAACCTAATACTACTGGGGGTAATACCATTGGTAGAGCTATAATCGGAGCAACTAATCTTTTAAGCCACGAGCGCGTACGGGCAAGCCACCATGCCAGTGCTGTCCCGATTAAAAGCAGTATAAAAGTAACAATACTCGCCAGTTTAGCTGTAAGCCAGATTGTACGCAGATCATCAGCATTAATCATTACGAGCAGATTTCTCAAAATTTTTCTTTTTCACCTGGTAATATGAAACCATATTTTTTCATAATTGTCCTTGACAGATTACTTTCCATAAAATCAGCAAAACTTTTAGCTAATTTATTATCAGCAGCACGTTTCAGAATTATATATCCTTGTTCCAAAGGAGTGTGTAAGGTATCAGGAATGAGAACGTAATACCCTTTTTTCTGCATCTCAGGATTTTGCACTATGGAAAGGGCTATAATTCCAACTTCTGCATTCCCACTCACTACAAATGGAGCTGCTTGTGCAATATTTTCACCATACACAAGTTTCTTTTCCAACTTTTCCCACAATCCAAGCGACTTTAGTACTTCGTACGCACGTTCTCCATATGGAGCATGCGCTGGATTAGCTATGGCAATATGACTAATTGATGGATCGCTCAAATTGGATATGGTTAGTTTTGAAGTTTCAATAGTAGAACTCCACAGAACAATTCTACCCCAGGCATATGTCTTCACATCAGAAGCAGCGAAGCCTTTTTTATACAGTTCCAAAGGATATTTGATATCTGCACAAAAAAACATATCATATGGAGCTCCTTGTAATATTTGAGTGTTGGCTCTCCCTGATGACCCATAAACAACTTCCACAGCAGATTCTGAATTGACTTTTCTAAATTCTGTCACGATTTCATCCATTGCATATTTCAAATCGGCTGCAGCTGCGATAGTTATTTTAGTGGAATTTTTCGCGAATATACCAGGTGCTGCAACTAATAATAACCACAACAAACTGAATGCTTTCTTCATAAACTTAACTCCACCATTTTACTAAAAAATCCGTATATTATTCGTCTATATATAGAATACACCAGAACTTCCAAGATTTATTTCTCCTACATCACTGCTATTGTTTTTTCAAAAGAAGCTTGGGATGCTTGAAAATCGGTTCAGTTCGAGACGATTCCGAAGAACCTATCTCTATCTCTCTAAGAAATCTCCTCTGGCACACTATCGTACACTTTTCCTATCTTAATTTTCTTCATTTAAACCTCTCATCAGCCCGAAGTCTGACCAATGACATGTCCCTGTTGTTCTCCAACCAGCCTATCTTAACATTTTCTCTGTTGTCATAACGAGGATAAAAGGGTTTTATGTCAATCAAAGGAGATCCATCAAGCATGTCAACTTCTTCGATTTGAAGTCTATTTCCATCGATTCCCAATAAACGGACCGTTGAAATACCGATTGCATTAGGCCTTTTTGGGGCTTTGCAGGAAAAGATCCCTCTTTTTTCGGTATCCATGAATGGTGTTACAACAAGTTCATAACCATTTATCTTATGAAAATGATAGATCAGTATGACATGTGAGAATCCATCCAGATCTTTCAGCCCATCCACATATTCGGGTAATAGCTCTATATAGCCTTTAATGCCAGCCGCAGCCAATGGTTGGATAGGCATACCCTTGATATCAGTATGTGGAGTGTGAATTGTACCAATTGGATTGATAATAATCTGATTCACCAGCACTTACCTTTTTTAAGATTAAATGTTCGTTTCAGAAACCTTCTTTGTATATATTGTTATACTACGCATCTGGCTCCTACTCTTAATATTTTATAATTCTTTTTAATTTATCTACCTTTTCGAGTACGAATACAGCAGGAACTGAACACGGCTACGATGTTGAAATTGCTTTTTTATTTCGAATATCAAATACTGAACAACTTCTCACCAGGAAATGATATTTGTAAAATTCTGCAGAAGAAACACGCAATAGATGTGCCACATGGTATAAAGCCATTTATCGAACAATTTCCGGGTATTCAGAAGAACATCTTTGTTTCCTGTTGCTTCTTTTTAACTCAATTTTGTGCTTCGGTAAGATATTCGATCTGAAGAACAGAGTTTAAATCACCTGATACTATTTTGGCAGGGCTATTTTCTTCTTTTCATCTTTTTAATTAAAATTCCAACCATCATTGGAATAAATAACAGATAAAATCCAGGTCCGGAAACTAAAGCCCAGATTCTACGTGATGAATAAAATGCAGTATAGAGCACTGCTCCGATATGGAGGATTATGTAGCCGCACATCCAAAGCAACATGGTTTTGAGTGTACCAATTGCCGCCGGATTCATGGACATGCCTTTGGGTAGCATTCTTCCGAAATAATTATAAAGAAACTGGTCGGGCAAAAAGATAAGGACCAGCATAAAAATTATAGTAGCACCTTCAACAATGGCTGGCTTCACCTTAAAAAACATATCGTTTTTCGAGATAATGGATATAACACCAAGCCCGGCAATCAAAGCGACATCCAGAAGAACAAACCAGTCAAATTGCCCGGTTTTTAGATAGTAGAACAATAATTGCCCTGCCGCAAAAACGATAGCCGAAATAATTGAAATCCGTATATTATTGCATAAGGAATCTACGATTATATAA
>DATAMG010000005.1:0-22766 GCA_036260705.1 Chitinispirillaceae bacterium
CATTTATCTTTAAGCTTTTTTCTTCAGTTTTATTATTTGTACTATTTTCAAGACCAACTGTATTTGATCGGTTATATAAATACTCTTCATCTGCAGAAATGGATAAACCTTTGAAAAACATTTTTTTTGCAGGATTAAACCAGATAGCTGCCGAAAGTGAACCATTTTGTTTTTTTGAATCAAGATTTAAATTATTTTCATTGGAATTGGTATTAAGAGATACATTCCCGACATATCCGCCAAAATTACCTATATCAGTATTCAGTTCTGTCCAGGCATACAAATCATCAAAGCCAATGCTCTGATCATCCAGCTCATAGCTGTTTTTGTAATCATAGAGCGATTGTAAAAATCCAATTCCAGATCTTGAATTTGAATTTTTATACAGACCGGGATTATTGATTTTTTGGTTTACAGAAGAACCGGTATCCTCGATTTGAATGTTTCTTTGGTAATAATCATCCATTACAGTATAGCTTCTGCCATATTGTGAATAGGCTGCCAAACTCAAAAAAGAACACAACATCATTGATTTAATCATAATTATACCTTTTATGTTATGGTGGAGCTGTGTATTTTCTGGTTTATAAAATATAAATAATACAGAAATGATGCAATCTGTAAAACAGATCCTCCCTTTATTGTTAACCCTCTCTTTTTTTGCTTTTTGTCAGTTAATTTTTTAGGATGAAGACAGTCAGGATATAATTTATGAAGGATTCTACTTTTAGAGTCCAACTGGGCTGAAAAACTATTTTCGATCAGTAGCCAATGGCTCCAGACACCAATTATGAAATATGAGCTGACTACCGGCACCATAGATAATGTATATTATTTCAATCATTTATTAAGCCCGTTTTCGGGAACAGGTATTTTTTTATATAAACCAGCGGGAGGTCGTATGAACCGTTTTTTTAAGTGTCTGATTGCCCTTTCATTAATCTCAATGGTCATCATGTCTGTTACAGGATGCAAAAGTGGTCCCAAGGCTCCGGAAGTGGAAGCCAGAATTAAAGCACTGTTGGAAAAAGGTGTTCCAGACAGTGTCGTTGCCGATGCCAAAATCGCATTGTATAATGTAAACATGGGTCAAAAAACCAATAACAGCACACTGATCAGAAAATATTCCGACTCCATGGCTGTAGGAATCGAAAAGGCAGAAAAGTGGTATTCTGATGCAATGGCATCTTACAAACCTTACATCGATAATCTCAAAAAAACCATTTCAGAAAAAAAGTCCGGCCTCACTGGACTTCACTTGAAAACAGCAGACAGTCTTCTTGCCATCGCCGATTCTTTTGCCAACATCAACTGGCTTGTTCAGGCAAAAGCTAAAATGGATAAACTCGATTCCATCATGCCTGTTCTTCTGAATAACGAAAAAACTGCCAATGATATCAAAAAATCAGTGATTGGTAAATGGATGGATGCCCATATCGTGCAGGCTGAGGATCAACCTTTTAAAGCCAGAAGTATCAGATTCTTTAATTTCGGTAAAGATGGCAAGTTTGAATCTGCAGAAGAGATGGTTGGTCAGACTACACCATTTTTGAAAGAGGACTGGAAGTTTATCTCCTGGGGAAACTATGATTTCAGAGGTGACACTATTGTAATGAGTATCACCAGAGAAAAATGTCCCAAACAGATCTTCACCCAGCTTTGGGTAAAAGAAAACAAATGGAAAAAAGATGTGAAACCCACCTATGATTCCACATTTACTAATCCTAAAATTGAGACCATCCTCTATAAGACTTTAAAGGAAGATTTCAAAAAGGAACGTTAATTTTCAAGCATTTGCTAAATTAGCAAAAGGGCCGTAACCATAAGTTACGGCCCTTTTTTTTAACAGTGTATCATATATTAAACGATTCATATTCTAAGCATATACTTGATCTTTTTAAAGGCAAATCCGTTTTTTCACTCTTTTACCCGATACTCATTACTCGCCAAATCTCAATTGCACATAACCTCCTCATTTTCCTTAATTCCCACTTTATTATCGCTCTCATCTGGTTTCTGAACAGATTTTCTTTTCTTAAAGTTAAGGGCCACTACAATAAATCCCAGTGTAAGGGCAATCATCATAATGTCAACTATCAGTAACAGATAGTTATGAGCAATGAAATATTTCTTCAAAAGAAAGCCGAGTGAAAAGATTGTGGTTACAATCATAAATATCGCAGGGACTATCACAAAACCGTTTTTCTTTCGATTAGCAGCAAGCCATACAGCAAGTGTAACCAGTGTGAGAGCAGCCAGAAGCTGGTTTGCAGTACCAAATACCGGCCATATTACAGTGAAGGCGTTAGTAAATGCAAAGAACAGCATCAAGATGACAGATAAGAGGGAATTGAACAGATATGATTTGATCCAAATCGGCGGATTTTTAAACAGAATTGACCATAGTTCCTCAAAAAGGTAACGGTTTATCCTCACAGCAGTATCCAGAGTTGTCGCTACAAAACCTTCCACCATTAAAATCCCGAAAATCGTACCGTAAACCATGGGCACATGTAGACCTTTGTAAAGTAATCCGCTGAATGCCAGACTGAAAGCAAGTATTGGATTGGATTTTCCCTGTGCTGGAAAAACGATACTGGTGTAATCATTAAAAGAGATACCCGAACCCAGAGCAATGATCACCCCCACCGCCAGCAGGGATTCCAGAAGCATTCCTCCAAAGCCTATAGATCGGGCGGACTTTTCATTAGTAACCTGTTTGGATACTGTTCCGCCAGCAACCAGAGCATGAAAACCTGATATCGCACCACATGCAACGGTTATAAACAGAAATGGCCATATAAGGCCAAGTTTTGCAGATGCATCAGTAATGTTGAATGCTGGAGCGTTTACCTGTACTCCGGATAATCCGGCCCCGATGGAACCGCATATCAGTAAAATTATTCCCCCGTAAAGAATAAAAACATTGATAAAATCTCTAGGCTGGAGCAGTACCCATACAGGGGCACCGGCAGCAAACAGTGTATAAATTCCCAGCACAATCATCCAGACATTTACATCCAGACTAACTGGCCATTTCAGCCCGGCAGCAACTGACAAAACACAAATTATGATAGCCAGAGGATAGATCAGTTTAAGGGAAATGTTCTTTTTGTAATATAGAAAACCAATTATTGGAGCAAACAGTGTAATGAATATCACCGAAGTTGAAGCGATTCCGCCGATTTTTCCTTTGCAAATGCCATCGATGGTGGCAGTATGAAGGATTTTCTGATCAAGGGGCAGTCGCAACTGGTCAAGTGAGACCAGAGATGTCAGAGAAGTGGCAGATGCGACCAGAAATGAAGATGTCACCAGCACCACCATCAGAATCGTAAAAACAATCATCAGAGCAAAACCAGAATCACCCAACGATTTACGGGCGATTTCCGCGATTGATTTTCCCTTCTCCCTCATGGATATAAACAGTGCAGTATAATCATGAACTGCACCAATAAAGATGCCTCCGATAATGATCCAGGCCCATACCGGAACCATTCCATACATTATGGCAAGGGTGGGTCCCAGTATAGGTCCTGCCCCGGCAATCGATGCAAAATGATGGGCAAACACTACAGCCCCCTTTGTGGGCACATAATCCAATCCATCATTGAACTGAACCGAAGGAGTAACTCTTTTGGGATCTTCACCAAGAATTCTGGAAATATAACGGGAATAAAACCTGTATCCCAAAAACAGCATGACAGCACTAATGGTCAAAATCCATAATACATTCATGAGAACACCTCCGGGTCTGTACTCAGTTTTTTAAAATTAGCGTGGTTTGCAATAAGTAGTATACCGTGTAAGATTAGACCTTACAATAATGAAGTTAACCGCTAAAAAATAAATCAAGCCAGGAGTCTGATTATCGTATTTTGTTTTTCAACAAGGAAAATACCTTTTCAAGATTATCATAACGAGCCTCGGCCAGATCATCCAGGGGTGTTGGCATATCATTTACGATAATCAGAGTGCCATGCTCTGTGGTATATAGAGGCAAAGATGCTGCAGGCTGAACCAGCAGGCTTGTACCAAGTGCTAAAATAAGATCGGCCTTAGATGCCTCCAGTACAGCATTTCCCAACTTTGCAGGATCAAGCATTTCGCCGAAAAAAACGATATCCGGCTTTATGTAACCCTGACAACTGTCACATTCCGGAATTTCTCCTTTTTGCACAATACTGCAGATATATTGGTAGTCAAAGGTCTTACCGCAACACATGCACCGGTGAATCAAGGGGGATCCATGAAGTTCAATAATATTTTTGGAGCCAGCCCTGGTATGAAGCATATCTATATTCTGGGTGATTAAGGTCTTGATTATTCCCATGGCTTCCAGTCTGGCCAGTTCAAGATGAACAATGCTGGGCTTTTTCTGGTCAAGATTATAAATAAGATCACGAGTAGCATTATAGTAAAGGGATGGGTCCTGTCGGAAATAGTGAATATCAAAAATAAGATCGGGATTGTAGTCGTTATATATCCCATCCTTACCTCTGAAATCCCGAATACCAGACAGGGTGGAGATTCCCGCACCGGTTAAAGCAACGCAATAACGGCTCTGTTTAAGTAGTTCGATTATGGTTTCCATCGATTACTCGCTATAATCCTAAAACAGTTCTCTAGCCATTGTATCCGCAAAAAGCAGTCCTGATGGAGTAACCTGATATTGTGGATTGCTGTAATAGAGCCAGCCTTTGGATATAAAATCTTCGATTTTTTCCATATTAACCCAATTATCGAAGCTTTTACCAACCCGTTGGCTGAAAATTTCGGTATTAATACCATCCACTCTGCGTAACCCCAGAAATAACATCTCCCTGGCCAGAGTATCCTGATCTATGAACTCGTGAAAATCCCATGAGTATTCATTATTGGATATTTTTTTAATATACTGGTTTATGTCCTGAATATTAGCCCACCTGAATGGATGCAGATATGAGTGTGCAGCGCATCCTAAGCCGATATAGTTTTGATGATCCCAGTAAATTTCATTGTGAATACATCTATAGTTTTTCATGGTAAAATTGGAGATTTCATACTGCTCGAATCCTTTCTGCAGCAAAAATGTCCTTACCATTGAGGTCATCTCATAAACGGTATCCTCATCCGGAAGAGGTAATATCCGGCTATGCCGCCCAAAGGGTGTATTTTCATTAATAGTTAATTCATAAGCAGAACAGTGTTTTACATATTCAGAGGCGGTCAATTTCTCCAGTGTTTTTGACAATGAATCCGGAGTCTGGCCCGCAAGCCCATAGATCAGATCAGCGCCAATAGAGTTGAATCCTGCCAAACTCTCTTTATGCAGGACATTTAAGGCAGTCTGGGCACTGTGAATTCTTCCGGCAAAAGACAGCTCTCTATCGCAAAGGGATTGCACGCCAAAGGTTAAACGATTTACACCTAATTGCATGAAAAGCCGGGCCAACTCATCAGTAAATGATTCCGGATTACATTCTACAGAACACTCGATCAGGGCATCACTATTAAATTGTGAAATTAACGTTCTACCGATTTTTTCCCATTGCTTTAATGATAATATGGATGGAGTGCCACCTCCGAAATAAAGGGTGACAATCTGAGGTTCATGCAGATTCTTTTCTCTGCATATAAGGTTCCATTCCATTGCCAGTGCTTCAATGTAGCGATCAGCCAGAGAACTGTCATACCCTATGGAATAGAAATCGCAGTACCTGCATTTCGCGGCACAGAATGGAATGTGGATGTAAATTGATAACATTGATGCAGATTTCATAGCTTCTGAGAATATTCAAAAGGAAAGTAACCAGAAATAACTTCAAGATCAATATATCTAGTAAACAGGTAATCAGAAAAAATAATTAGATTCTGATTTTTCTGGCGACTGTTTCTATCTTATTTAATATTTCTTCAGATTACGGGAAACAGAGGTTGTTATTAGATTTTTTTCCAGTTGCGTACGATTTTAACCACATCACGGATTTTGTGAGGATTTTTCACTCCCGGCATTATTTCCACACCGCTATTGATATCCACAGCAAAGGGATCAACTATCTTTAATGCATCTTCCAGATTAGTCGGTCCCAACCCTCCTGCAAGCACCACATTTTTGAACATTACACAGGCTTTTCTGGCAATATTCCAGTCGAAAGTTTTACCGGTACCACCCTGCATCTGTCCTGACCAGGTATCAAGAAGAATACCCTGGGTTTTATAATTTTTCAGTTCTGAAAGATCGGTTTGAGGACGAACCGAAAACGATTTTATTACCGGCAAAGGAATTGAACTGCAGAAATCCGGGGTTTCATCACCATGAAGCTGAACGGTATCGATTCCAGTCTGACGGACTATCTTCATTATGTTGTCGTAGTTTTCATTTACAAATACACCAACTCTGTTAACCATGGGCGGGAGCTGCATTATAATGTTTGCAGCCTGTTCAGGCATAACAAATCTGGGGCTTTTCTGGTAAAAAATGAAACCCAGGGCATCAACACCCAGATTTGCAGCCACTTTAGCATCTTCCAGACGGGTAATGCCGCAAATCTTGATTCTTGTACTCATGCACAATCTCCCTGAGAACACATGATTTCCTTGATCATGCTTTCCGGATTATCCAGTTTCACCAGAGATTCACCTACCAGCAATGCCTTGACTCCTGCATCTTTGAGAATTTTTGCCTGTGCTCCGTTTTCAATTCCACTCTCAGAAACCGTAATTATATCTGATGGAATGTTTTTTACCATCTCCAGAGTAATGGATAATTCAGTTTTAAATGTTTTAAGGTTCCGGTTGTTTATACCTATGATACGTGGAGACAGTTTCATTACCCTATCCAGCTCTTCAGCGGAATGAATCTCAATAAGAGGTTCAATATTAAAGGACAAGGAAGCCTGGTAAAGATCTTTCAAACGAGAATCATCCAGTGCAGCAGCAATCAAAAGCATGGCATCCGCACCCAATGAAGCTGTCTGCTCCACCTGCAAAATATCGATAATGAAATCCTTACGCAACACCGGGAGTGTAACTGCATCTCTGACCCTGACCAGATAATCAGTGCTTCCAAAGAAAAACTTTTCATCGGTAAGAACTGAGATGGCCTTTGCACCACCAGCCTGGTAACCTGATGCAATCTTTACAGGGTTGAAGTTTTCACAGATAATACCTTTGGAAGGGGATCCTTTTTTCACTTCTGCAATTATTGACAATGCACCTGGAGTATCAAGAGCTTGCGCAAAAGAGCGGTGTATACTCACTGATGAACTGAAAAGATGCCTTTGTCTTCTGAGTAGATCTGTTTCGATCCGTTTCTGTTCAATAATCGTATCGAGAATTGTTGACATTTAATCTGCTTTCAGGAAATTTCACATGCTTATTTCAAAACTGATAAAGATGGAATCCCGGCAATTTCCAGAAAATTGCTTAGAATGATTTTTCCACCTTCAGTTAAAATTGACTCTGGATGAAACTGGACTCCGTAAATCGGATATTCTTTATGGCTGACAGCCATTATCAATCCATCATCGGTTTCAGCCGTGATCTCCAGACAATCAGGTATGGTTGACCTTTCGATAATCAGACTGTGATATCTGGTGGCTGTAAATGGAACAGGCAGCCCCTTGAGAATGTTCTGATGTTTATGATAGATCAGAGATACTTTTCCATGCATCAGATAGGGAGCCCGGATCACATTACCATTAAATGCAAATCCGATAGACTGATGTCCCAGACAAACCCCTAAAATGGGAATCTCTCCTCCCAGTTCCTTGATAACATCCACAGAGATACCTGCTTCAATGGGAGTACATGGACCGGGAGAAACAAGTATGGCTCTGGGAGCAAATTGTCTGATCTGTTCCACAGTGATTTTGTCATTTCTAAAAACCTGGATTTTCTCACTGCAGATCTCACCCAGATACTGCACCAGATTAAATGTAAATGAATCATAATTATCTATTACCAGAATCATACTACCTCCACAATATTATCAGTACCGGTAATGTCAGCTGCATTTTTGATGGCAGTGAAAGGAGCATTGGCCTTTTGTACTGTCTCCTGATATTCCCGTGAGGGGATGGAATCTGCCACAATACCTGCACCAGCCTGAATCGTAGCCATTCCTTCATGGTAAATGATGGTACGTATTACGATGCAGGTGTCCATATTTCCACTGAAATCGATATATCCCAGAGCTCCTCCGTAAAGACCCCGTTTAACCGGTTCCAGCTCATCAATAATCTCCATTGCCCTTATCTTTGGCGCCCCTGACAGAGTACCTGCCGGAAAACAGGAGTAAAGCGCATCAAATGCATCGATTTCCGGTCGCAGTTTCCCCTGTACATTGCTTACCAGATGTATCACATGTGAGTATTTTTCAATATGCATCATATCAGAAACATGCACAGATCCATATTCACATACTCTTCCCACATCGTTTCTGCCCAGATCGACCAACATTACATGTTCGGCAATCTCCTTTGGATCCGCCTTTAGATCCTTTATCAAAATTTCATCCTCTTCGTAGCTGGCACCCCGTTTCCGGGTTCCGGCAATAGGTCGGACTTCCACCATACCGTTCTCAATACGGGTAAGCATTTCCGGAGATGCACCTATTATGTAGTTCTGCCCCAGTGAGAGGAAATACATATATGGAGAAGGATTGATTACTCTTAAGATTCTATACATATCAAAAGGATCAGCATCAACTGCAATCGAAAAGCGCTGGGAAAGAACCACCTGAAAAATATCACCCGCCTTTATATACTCTTTACAACGCTCAACCGCCTTCTCATATTCTTCCTTTTTGAAATTGGAAACCGACTCTTTGTAGGAACGGATAGAAACCCCGTTGCAGGGTAGAGGGCTTTTCATGCGACTGTTCATCTGTTCTATACTATCAACTGCCTTTTTATAGGCCTGTTCAATGACAGTATCTTTTTCCACGATGATATTACTTATTAGAACCAGACGGTGCTCCCTGTTGTCAAATGCTATCAAATCCTTGTAAAAGGCAAAAAAGATATCATCCAGCGGGTCATCCTTGGGATTTTTATCCGGAAGATTCTCCCACAAACGTATGGAATCATAAGAGAAATAACCCACCGCACCACCGCTTAACCTGGGTAATCCGGGAACGGGGGCATGCTTATATTGGGCAAACAGCCCACGAAGGGCATCAACCGGTTTGTCGGAGCCGTTTTTAGGATCAGGACCATCTATCTCCCATATCTTACGGTTAGCTTTGAAGGTCATGAACGGATCGCCGCCCAGAAATGAATACCTGGCCACAGAATCGCCACCAGTCACACTTTCCAGAAGAAAACTGTACTTCTGGTTCTTAAAGAGTTTGAGCCAAACGGAGACTGGGGTTTCAGTATCTGCCAGTACGGTTTTATAGACTGGAATTACATTGAAGTTAGAAGCCAACCTTTTTACTTCATCCAATGAAGGGGTAATCACAATGATTTTTCCTGGTTAAGGGAGAGATAAAATCAATACAATTTCTGCATTAAAACGAGTCCGGTAGTTTCTGAACCGAAGATAAAAATTTTATGATACTTTTCAGTCTGAAGCTACAGGTTTTCCATTCCAATACGAGCTAACAAAGCCGCCCGGATCTGGAAGCAGTTGTAATAGCTTTGATGATCTAAATATAAATAAAAGTCTGGAAATTTAGAATTTTTTAAGATTTTTTCAATAAAGACAGTTTTTACAAAAAACTTTTGAGGTATTTCCCTTTTGCACTTCATATTTTATAGACGTTCTCAGCAAAAACCCTACCGCCTTTTAGAAATCCTAAGTAAGATAGATAGTTAATTTATCGGTAACTACTCAGCTTACTAAGAACAAATAAACTTACAATACTGAAAAGTATCTATCAGAATATAGTTCAAAATAATGGAAAAGATCAATTTTTCAGCAACAGTATAGTCCATGGTTTAATGAAATCAGCCTATCAACTTCAGCTTCTTAAAAAATTCTCTTTATCAAAAAACAGATCATTCTTGTCGAGCAACATTGTGCCATTCGAGTCATCACCAAAAGATCGTCCCATTTTATTTAAAATTTTGTTATCGATAAAAAATCATAAAAATTGTATGCTTTTATCTTGTTACCATCTGATCTGCTTAGCTCTTTTAGTCCTTGAGAAATTAATAATCTTTAGAAAAAAGGCCGATAAAAAATGGATAATCAACTCAATATCAACCAGTTAGATATACAAAAGACTGATAGTAACAGATACACCGGTACAGGCGTTTTTGTGATTATGGATGATGAAGAATCAATGAGAGAAACGATCGGGTTCATGGTTGAATCGTTTGGTTACACCCCATTATGTTTTGAAAATGGAAAAGAAACTATTGACTACTTTTCTCAAAATAAGCATCTGGTAGCGGCAATGATTCTTGATCTTAACATCAGCGGTGGAATCGGCGGTAAAGAAGCTATAAGCGAAATCAGAAATATATGTATAAAAACACCTGTTTATGCCATGAGCGGATATTCAGATGATCCGATTATGTCAAATCCTTCTTTTTATGGTTTCACCGGTAGCATAAGTAAGCCTTTCCTAATGTCACAACTTGGGGAACTGCTTGACCAAAATTGAGTTATAACCATGAATCGATTTAATTCTTCCTTTCTATCTGCAAATCCTGATCGATTACCATAAAGTGTGCCGGACAAGTTTATTTCAACAGGATCAGCTTATTGAGCAATCCGTTACTGTTCAAAAATGAATTTATAGCTAATACTTCCATCCTTCTTAGGAACTATGCATGGCAGGCCATACATAGTAAGAACTAGGGAGAGCACGAGCGATTTTACTTAAATTTCTAAACTCACTCTCACAAAGAATTTGACGATTGAATTAATATTTATTCATTTTGAACAGATACGAATTAAAAATGGCCACTCATTCCCTTTGTATGAGCAGCCATTTTTCTTAATTTACTCTTACTATCATTCTGTATATCTATTTAAGCACTATAATTTTTTGAACACTCCCAGCGCTCACCAGGAGCGCTGCTAAGCGGCTGGTAAAATGGAAAGGCTTAATAAATCGAGAAGATCTGCCGCATACCGATTTTGTTATTTTTATCATGTGTGGTGAGAATATAGCATCCATTTTTCAATGAAGATACATCCAGCAAACATTTCTGTTTCCCGCTGACAATGACTTTTTTAGCTAATTGCCCCTGTAATGTACTGAGAGTAATGCTGTTTGCCTCCGAAATACCTGAAAGCTCGATTTTATGATTGTTTAAATGTTTTACTACCAATGAGTTATCGTTTCCGATATCATGATATTTTTTTCCGGTAATTTTGTTTTTTGTATCTTTAAGTTGCCACATATTACCGGTCATAGCCAGCATGTAGCAGTTGCCCAGAAATCCATGATACCAGTAGTTGTCAAATGGCATTCTGGCCACTTCGGTACCGAATGCATCTGCAACATCCTGACTATTACACATTGCAGCAACCGCAAAACCTCCAACATAAGACATATTGTGGTATCTTCCGGTTGAATTACCATTGAGGCTGTATCCATCCTTAATATTTGCAGGACCGACTTTATATGCCCAATTGGATATTTTTGTGCACCATTCTTTTGCTTTTTCATTGCCATTCCAGAGGTAATCAAGCGCGATTCGCCAAGGTACTCGACAGGCATCAAACCCATAGGAGTGATTTCTACCACCTGATGCCTGTCCTCCATTCAATGACTGCCAGTCAGGAACAAGCCCGGTTGTCTTATCTGCACCGTTGTTAAGCAATATATAGCTATCTTCTGCAAGTTTATTCCAGGCATCATCACCGGATATTTCAGCGAAACATCTGAAAAATGCAGGTGTATGATAGGAAATATCAGTCTCATTACATCCACCATAAGTACCCATTCCCGACATACCACCAGCGATCACCGATGTGCCTGAACAATTTACAATCAATTTTTTTACGGTTTTAATTACATTGATTGCCTCAGTTTTATAACTGTCTCCCCACTGCCACGAAGCTACGACCATGGCAAAAGCGACATCAAGATCTCCATCACTTGCACTACCTCCATCAGAAACGCCGCCGCAGGTTACTTTCCAGCCCATCATTCCATGACCTTGTATTTTACTCTTATAAAACTTGTATAAGCCATCAAATGTAGTTTTATCACCCATATATGCAGCAATAATCATTGCCCATCCCATAGATTCTACTTTTGTTTCAGATGCGTTTTCGGAAGCAGTTCTGATTCCCCCATTACATTCTGGCAACAGGTTGCTTTTCTTGTAACTGCTGTACCATTTGTCAAAATGTTCATTTGTCAGAGTTTTTGGTAAAAACCCATAACGGTATTTTATATTCATCGGATATTTAAACGTCTGGCTATAAGCCGCGCCTGTAATCAGTACTGCAATTATGGCGGGTAAAATGAATTTTTGCTTCATCATAATGATTCTCCTTGCTCTGAAATATATTACAAAATCTATAGGCAAAAACTTAAGTCAGAACTTGAAATCTTACGGCAGGTTGGCCGATTTGACTTCCCAATTATTGTCCTTGCAATATTTGCAACCATCCCCTACAAGAACACCCTTTCCAGTTGCACCAGTATCACCTTTTAGCCACCAGTTGAGCCATGCAATATTGATTTTGTTGAATTCTCCACCATATGGGCTGAATAAATCTCCGCCATGACCCATACTTTTATTGCTGAGAAACATAACAGGATGACCCAAAGGAGCTATACCATTGAAGTCTCTCATACCATTAGTATATGCACCGGTATTGTCCTGGTGACCTTCAACAATCAGCACCGGTGTATGTACCGTATTCCAGAATGGCTTGTTTTCGGAAAATGATCCACTACTGTTAAGTCCCCAGGTTGTAGTACGTGGATCGTGAGCTATACCCATAGACAACAATCCACCGCATGAAAAACCGTTTCCGCCGATTTTGGTGGTATCAACACTCTGGTAATAGGCACTGCAGGGTTTACGGTTTTCTGCAATAATCCAATTAATGTATCCAATCAAAGGTTTTCCCATTCCCACTATATCTGATCCGTTCATAGGGCGGGATCCCGAACCACCCGGTGTACCATCAGCAATAACGAAATAACCGTGAGAGGCAATCTGTGACATGGCCTGCGAGTTAGATTTTCCATCCTTTGAACAAGCCCCTTCGCCCCAGACAAAGATTGGATAATTTTTTCCAGGTCCCAGGTCTTCGGGTCGGTATATTGTACCCTCATTAATCCCGGCATCTGAATTTGTCTCAACAACTACTTTGTGTGACCCACTCACCGGTTCAGTCACATTCACAACTTTAGATTTCGTGCAATTATAGACGGCTTCGGTTTCAAGAGTAATAGTTAACGTTTCTTCATAGGTATTCACAGGAACTTTTTTAGTTTTGTACCCAAGTGCTGATGCCTGCAAGGTATCGACAGCAGCCTGAATTTTTGCCAATCTGCTCCTGGAAGATGACCTTTCTGCAGATGCCATATTACTCAAACCATTACTCATAGTAATATAGCGATAACTTGAGCTGTATTGTCCTGTGCAGACACGGACAATCATCATGTTTTGAGCAAGCGGATAATTATTCATCGCAAACTGGTAATTTCCTGCGGCCATATGATTCTCTGCAATTTTATCCAGCAATTTTCCACGCACATCAAAGAATTCTATTCGTACAGGAGCTGATTGTGTCAGACGAAGGCTTATAATGCCGCTTTTCAGGGATATTGCATCTGCTCCAGGTAAAATGGACAAATCTTTTGCTGCAGTTATACTGCCCTTTAGCAAATAAGCCCCTGTAGCGTCGGTGGTATCAGCCAGATTTTTTGATTTCAGTGAGACTATAGCGCCGCTTATGGGCTTATCACTCTGATCGGTTACTTTACCACTAATAGATATTGTCTGTGCCTGCAAGTGCAACCCCACTGCTAAAATCAGGTAAATTGCTGATATCCTGTTCATATCCCTCCTCCTTCTTACTTCAATTTTCACTTAATCGTTTAAAACAATCGTGACCTGAGGAACTAAAGTGACAAAGAATAGTTGCTTTAATTTCTCAATCCCCGAACTGGTAGAATTATTTAAATCTTATCAGACGGTCATCACTGCGCTGATTCATATAGCATAGCTTTACCCAGGCACTACTGCGTGCTCCCCGGTCAATTCTGACTTCATCAATGGCTCCCCTGAAAAAACAGTATCCACTGGTATTGTTTGGTAAAGTAACCAGTTCAATAAAACGGCCAATGGTTATATCATTCGAAGTAACTCTTGACAAAGTCGAGGAGATGTAACTGTTCGGAGTGCTGTCAACAAGAGCTCCGTTAATGTATAACAGATGCCTCTCACCAGCACGAACACCGGTAATTAATGACCATTGTCGTGCATATGCCGTAGTTGTGCAGGCATTCCAGCTGTTGGTGCCAACAAATTCAGAAAACTCCCATACCGGAGCATCTGCAGGAAAATAGGTACACCGCAGAAAATACTGGGAATATCCTTTTGCAACAATCAGCTGAGGTACATTATCAATGGTATCCAAAGAAACCCAGGCACTAATAGTAAAGTAGCCGTCAGCTGGAAAGTTCAGTTTGCCACCGGCAGTATTGGGCATAGTGATGTAATCGGCACTACCATCAAATACCTGGCAACTACCTATTATGCCTTTTTGTTGTTGTGGCCTTGCAGTGTCTGGTGATAAACCATTATAGCGGTTACCTGTTGCATCCAAAAACGGTACAGAGGCTGCTTCACCCAAATGCCATACACCTTCAAAACCATGTGTAGTGTCAAATACCGTTTTTTCATTCACCTGAGCAGTTGCTGAGGGATTTCCCCAGATCATCGTTATTGTTTGTTCTGCATTATTGCCCAGGATGGTATCAACCTTTACCCAAATGACAGCTTGGTTGCCATTGCGATCCCATTGCTCGATTTCATGAAAGAGTGTTTTGCCTGTTGAGGATACAAAACGAAGATCTTCACCATTTGGCATGCACTTGTTAAAATCAAAATTAGCAGCAGAAAGCCTTATAAGCACCGGGAAATTATTAAGATCATCCACGATGTCTGCACCGGAAGCAGATGTATTAAGAATAAGCTCATGTGAATATTGCCAGTTCTGCCACAGGACTGTGGTGGTGTCCCCCGGAATTACTGCAACATTGTAACTCAGAACAACAGGCGGGCTACTGTCGATTGAGGCATAAGAAATCTCTGGTAGCACACCTGAAGGTACTGAGTCAAGCAAAGTGTAACCATTTACTGATTTTACTTTTGAAAATAAATTGGTTCCCGGTATATAGATATACCCGGTATTACTATTTCCCTTTGATAAGAGTATGCGAACTGTGCCCGGTAATGAAAGCTTACAAATATCGATTGAAGAATCTTCGGTACCCACCGATATCCCGGTGATAAGCGCTCGAAGATGAGACTGTTGCTGCACGGCCTGGATGGAATAGGTGTGATTCTCTGCTACTGTGAAGTGGTAGCAGCCCTTAGCATCGGTAGTATCGATACAGGAATCGGCAATCGGTGTATCAGTAACCGGATTGTAATCTGATGAAAGAAGGGTTACTATCGTGTTAGGCGCAGGAGCACCATCTTTATCAACAATCACACCAGCGATTTTAGCATTTCCGGCTTCTGAGCCACCTCCCGAGATACCCGGGTTGCATTGTAATAGCAGAAGAGATCCGGCAACAACAGCAATGATTTTAATGCTTAATATCATTTTGCATGTAAATCTATTCATTGTGCTTCACCTTGTTGTTGCTTTTTCAAAATGGCTTTTGATCGCGGAAGTAGCTGAAAGCCGGTAATGCAGACTAATTCAGGATTATCGTCCTCATTTGCTATTTGTAATAAACGCTTTCTGAAATCCTGTATCTCCTTTTTAATCGCGCTGTATGTTTTTCTTGAAACACAAAGTGTAAGTGAAGAGATATCTCTGTTTTCCTTTTCTATACTATCGAGTGCTTCGATGCTCTGGGTAAGAGTCTGCTTGTGATAATTTCGCAGTATTGTTGAGGAGACTTCATCTCCACTGGAAATTACCGGATCTGTGCGAAGCAGGTTTCCGGATTCATCAGTCTTGAGGAATCCGTTTTTAAGCAGGTAATTTACAGCGTTTTCTGCCTGTTGTGCAGTGATACGTGGAATACAATTACGGGCAAGAAGGTTATAATCATTCTTGAAATTCAGAATTGTTGCCAGCTCCCTTATAACCGGATAGTACCACTTACTGAAGAACTGTAGTTTTTTATCACTGATTCGATGGAGCCCCCGCCGGTAACGGAGTGAAAGAAGTGATCGGAGCAGGGCTTCTTTTCTGTTTACTTCAGTTTCGTTATTGAACAGAACGAGTGTTGAGAAGTAACGTGCCTCATTTTTTTGTAATCCCAGAGCTTCACAGAATTTTTTACTGTACTCTTCACTAAGGGTTCGCTCACCTTTAAGCACCCTAAGAAGGTAGTTAGGGCTTGTTATACCAGCATCCCGTGAGAAACGACGGTGCGAAAACCCATCCTCATGCTCTTTTCTCCAATTATAAACTGCCTGGAGATATTCACAGTAATCGAAGAAGTTAAATATGTCGACCTTTTGGTTTGTTGAAAGTGCCATGTGGGATAATATATTAAAAAAATGGTAACAATGTACATATTTTTTACTCGGCGAGGATTTCGTCAATAAACTATTGGTTTTATTCTTTTTAAATAATAATCCCTAATAAATACTAATACTACTACTATAAAATAACTGATAACTATCTGATGGCTTTTGGTCCGAAAACTATAAAATAATAGTCTTTTAAAAATTCTGGTAACAGAACAGGTCCACAAAAATTGCTGATGTTCCATAAGACTAAAATCCGCAGTTGAATGAGAAGCATAAGCATTTATCGTAACTGTGGAATTTTGGGATAATCCAACTTTCTTTATCTTTTTGCTGGTATAAACAAGGCCATTTCTGTTCGCATAATAATAACTGTTCGCATTGATAAATTTTTATAACACCAACATATTCATTGTTTTAACTTTTGTTCTGTTCGCATATCATTCATAGTTGATTGAACTTTTTCATAATACTTCAAGAATTATTTACTAATTTTTTGTGATAAGAGATCCAGATTCTTTCCATTACTTCAATCTTTATAATTACACAGATTGCAGGGGTTCTTTTAAAGGAATTATTACAAAATGGCAGAAAAAGGAGATCCGAATTTTTTTGAGCAAATTGGTAATTCTCAACAAGCAGTGTAATAATACCTGATAACTTAATGACCAGATACTCACAAGATAGGCACATATTAACAATCACACAAAAGAAAGAGTGTATTGTATGAAAAATTCAACAGTAAAAATTGTAATTACATCGCTGCTGTTTTGTTTTACTGGAAGTTTTGCTGATAATCCAATAATCCAGAATTTTTACTCTGCCGATCCGGCCCCGATGGTTTATAAGGATAGAGTATATCTTTATACCAGTCATGATGATGACAAGACCGAGTCAGACTTTTACACAATGAGAAATTATTTGTGTTACTCTTCTGCGGATATGGTAAACTGGACTGACCATGGAATAGTAGCGACACTCAAAGAGTTTAGTTGGTTAAATGGTCATAATAACGATGCCTGGGCACCTCAGTGTGTTGAACGTAACGGAAAATTTTATCTTTATATTCCAATCCATGGTAAGGGAATTGGAGTTATGGAAGCTGACAGCCCGCTTGGCCCATTCAAAGATCCTATAAAAAAGGCGCTTATCAACAGAGGCAACTGGAGTGATATCGATCCTACAGTGTATGTCGACAGTGATGACCAGGCATATATGTTCTGGGGAAACGGAGATTTGTGGTATGTTAAACTGAATGAGAACATGACCTCATATAGCGGAAGCATTGTTACAACCAATCCAAAACCCAATAATTATACTGAAGGCCCATGGTTCTACAAACGTAATAATCAGTATTATATGATTTATGCAGGTATGGGGGGTGGTAATGAAAATATTGCGTATTCTATGAGCAATTCCGCTACTGGCCCCTGGACTTACAAAGGGGTAATCATGGCTAGTGGTAACTGTTTTACAAATCATCCCGGAATATGTGACTTCAAGGGTAACACCTACTTTTTTTACCATAACTCAAATTTACCCGGTGGTGGAACTTTCAAACGCTCAGTATGTGTTGAAAAATTTTCCTATAAAGACGATGGCACCATTCCGTCGATATCAATGACTAAAAACGGTCCCGATCAGGTGGACAGTCTCAATCCGTATGATACAGTACAGGCCGAAACAGTATGCTGGGGACAGGGTATCGAAACAGAGACTTGCAGTGAGGGTGGAATGCAAGTCACATCAATCGATAATGGTGATTATATAAAAGTAAAAGGTGTTGGTTTTGGTACCGGAGCTAATATTTTTAAAGCAAGAGTGGCTTCAAACAGCAATGGCGGACAAATAGAACTGCATCTTGACAGTCAAACAGGTAAAACTATCGGCACCTGCACAGTAACAGGTACTGGGGGTCTTCAGAACTGGGTAACGGATTCCTGCACAATTGATGATAATGTAAATGGCAAGCATGATTTATTTATCGTGTTTAAAGGCAGTAGCTCCTCCATGTTCAATTTCAACTGGTGGAAATTTGAGGAATTACCAGTAACAGGAGCTGTTAATTTATCTGTTCAGCACAAATCCAATAATTTAAAGCTGTTATCCAAAGATGCAGCCATTCTCAGATTCACTTATAATGTGCCTGAAGATTATTCAGGGAAAAATTTCAAAATAACATTCTCCGATTTGCAGGGGCGTTTAGCAGCAAGTCAGATTTGCGCCAAACAGGCATCCGGTATGATTGCTTTCTCAATGGATAGAAAACTACTGCGGTCAGGTATGTATGTCATACGCATTTCAAATGATAATAAAGTATTATTCAATAATTGTTATTTGTTGAACTAACTCACTCTGAGATAATAAAGGCTGAAATCAAGAAACTTGCCTATTCATACTTAGCATAAAAACTTCGGAGGCAAATTTAAGCATTTGCCTCCTTGAATTCATCCATAACGATTAGTGTTCCACCAGCACATTTCCTCTTTTGGGCAAAATAATTGCCGGAATTGTTACATTAAATTTCTGATTTACTTCAGGTGGAGAGGGTACATCGGATTCTTTTAACAGCTGGCTGTTTTTGTCATATATTTTTACCCTCAAATCAGGAGAAGGACGGACTGTCAATTCATGCTGGAATTGACTGGAATTATAATTGACAAGATAGGTTCCGGTTACACCGAGAGCACAGGTGCCCAGGATGTATTCATAATCTTTGTAAACATCATAAATATGGACAATTCCTTTTTCTATAAGACTTTCATCAGAGCGTTTGACCTTTCCGCTGATCTGCCATTTTTCCGGAACAGGTTTTTCTATAGCTATATCAAAAGGCTGGTTATTGGAGGGTGGATAAGATACCGATGATTCTCCCAGCAGATTCGAGGATTTATCATATACCTTTACTATTAAATCGGGATAAGGCCGGGGGTTTCCATGCTGAAACTGGCTTTTCAGATACTTAACCAGGTAATTTCCGCTTGCATTGAGTTTTGCAGACCCCATTATATATTCAAAACCCCCGAATTTATCATAAACATGAACGGTGCCTGATATCAATGGTACTGAATTAAGTAATACTTTTCCGGATATCTGCCATTCTTCAGATGCTTCTGCAACAACAATATTGACCGTCTCATTTTGCGATGGTGATGTTCTGGTCTCCTCAGCTACTGCAATATTTTCAGTATTGAAAACCCTGACAACCATTTTTGGTGCACTATGGCCGGCTGTTTTACCGAAAGTTTCAGATGTATAATTTATTTTATATTTTCCAGTCCTGCCCAGGGAATCTGATCCAAGAAGACGCTCAGGTGTATAATAAGTATCGAAAGCCCGTACAGATCCACTGGTTAGAGGCACATTGGTTGAATTTTTTACTGTACCGGATACCTGCCAATTCTCAACATCACTGCCACCTATCTTTACAGAAAGTGTCGAATTATTAACTACATTTGAGAATGCCTGTGAATGCAGCAGTGCCCCTTTGCAATCGTATACCTTGATAGTCAAAGTAGGATTGGTTCTGGGAGGATAAAATCTCTCCCTACCGAAATGCAATGTGCATTTTCCATCTGCCTCCAGACCAGCTCCGCAGAGATCCTGCATCGTGCTATTGTAAGATTCAAATGCACGGATCTGTGAAATCTGTTGATTTGTGGGAATACTCCCATCAGACATACGCAATTGAACATATACAGTCCATGAATATGGGACGTTCATGACCCTTTCCCCCTTTTAGTGTTTTATAGACTGGAATTTTAATCGGCAATAAAAACATTGTCGTCTCATAACAACTGCTGGACGGAATAAACCCATTCAGTTTTCGATTGTATGATTACGATAAATTTTGAGTATCTGATTTGCCAGGAAACATTTTAGCGTATCAATCACTGACAAATTCGGGTTTCAGCGATATTAATATAGATAAGAGAAATATATGTACACAAGACTAATACTGCGGCAATTAAATATTACTCATACTTCGACTAGGTCTTTCGAAGACTCAAGCCCTGCTCAGTATGAGCGTAAATGAAAACTTTTAACCCGTTACAATTTAAAAAACGGGTAATATTTGATTACCGGAATAATAATTCTCAATTTTCAAAGCATGTTACCTTCTGAACTATTAAACTAACAGTATGTAATCTGGCAATTAATTATTTCCACTTTTCAAGTTAAAGTTGTTATATTAATCAATTATACTTTCCAATTAAAGCACCCAATCTCCCAAAAGGAGTCCATCATGACCCGCACCATACTTTTTTTAGCTTTCCTGTTTTCATCCTGCAGCACATTATTTTCCAATCCAAAACAGACAGACCCTTTTACCATGTTGGGAATTACAGAGGTATATATCCCTCAACCCAATGAATGGTTCATCGAGCTCGATAGCAAATGGGTCCTTTTTGATTCAACTAATGTCGCACTCCCCTGTTCAAGTAACCTCTATCTTCTGATTTCACGACCATCTTCAGGTAATACTAATAAATTTTACCACGTACGGGTAGGTTTCGGGGACAATGGCTACGGGGTAATAAGTCGCTCTTCACTGACCGGTATTAACAAAGGTCTTAATATTCCTGTTTCGCCCAAAGATACAATAATAATTGCGCTTGATACTGCTAAAACATCACAATATGTTACCTCCCAGGGAAAGATAAAGTGCTGGAAATTTCCATTGCGCAGTGTTTCTACAGGTAATTCACTTGTTGCTTTGTCTATGAATTCCGATACGCTCCCTGATATATATGAAACCTCCAGAAAAAGTATCGGTAAACCATGTGGTTACAAAACATTCTGTTATTTGACTATTCTTAACCAGCACAATAATCTGGTGACAGGTATTCAAGCCCATCCACACAATTGTACCTATGATGGCAATTACCAAAAGACAGGATCTTTCAAGTTAGTGGCTTCAATATCGATTCCAAAGGGCACTGTGAGCTTTGACGATCCCTATAATGCTCATCCATATCCGAACTCAACGACACTGATTCCGGATTTTTCATTAGAATACAATGATAAGGATTCGGTCTTGTATGATACAATAAAGCTGAATTTCACAAGTTACATTCTGAAAGTTACGGATAGTCTTGGCAAACCTGTCAACGGTGTCAGCTTTTTTTATAAATATCCGGCAGCAGCAAATGACCGCCCTATCAGACATTGTAAATTTACACCATTGTTAAGTGGTAAATCGGAAATCTGGCATTTCAGAATTTATAAATCAATACCGGTGGAAACGCTTTCCGTTGCTGCGAATATAAACTCTCTTTGTACTGAGAACAGTATTGACAGTCTTTCTTTTTGGAGTGGCTCTTTCAAAGATACATCGGATACTATTTATGAGTCGGTTATTGTAGATCCAGTCATAGTCAAAAGGCAGAAGACTTTGCATGAGGCTCCCTCTGTGGCCAATTTCTCAGTGTTAAATGAAGGCAATCGTTCTCTTCTGCTAATTTTTACATCACCTCGCACCATTGCTAATGCATTCGCAACTCTTTATACAGTTACCGGTAAGGAAATCAAATCGGAACATTTTGATATTCACCCTGGAACCAACACAATACGTTTTTGGTTACCTGATGCTAAGAAAATGGCCGGAGGTACTTATTTGTGCAAACTGGGAATTGGCGACCATGCCTCTTTTTCACAAAGAATTGTCATACAATAGTGGGTACATCTTATGCTTTCTACGATAACCAAGCCATACTTATGAATGTTATAAAACTTGGCTATAAGCCAATCAATATAGAGTTTCATAAACGTTATGATGATGAGAATATATTTACTTTAGCAAATCTTTTAACCGCATCATTATAGGAATTTGCCACCGCCATCTATTTTCCCCATCTCAATAAATGAAACTGGTGATGTTTCTCTGTTTTTACCAGAAGAAAGATAATACAAAGGCCACGCCAGTGACCTTTCTGAAGCGGCATTGAAACAGCAAAAAGCAAACGGGCCCTATCGAAGATTCAGTTTTTAAATCATAGTTTTTTAATCCTAAATTCCGCAGTTGAGGTGGATGCAGAGGCGTAACATATTGAGATGATAAGACTTGAACGCGGTGCAGGCCTTATAGACAACGTGATAAGGTCAAACCGCGTGAATGGCTTAGCATCCAATAGGTTACGCATATGT
>DATAMG010000013.1:0-3532 GCA_036260705.1 Chitinispirillaceae bacterium
TTTACTAATTGCCATTTCAGAAACTTTAAAGTTGCTGTAGATGCCTATTGCTGTACGACTCAGGCACAGTCTCCTTATTTTACCAATACTGTATTTGAAGGCTGCAGCACAGACATAAAATTTCCTTCAGGTTCTCAGGCATTCTGTAATATTGAAGCCAATCAAGTGCACTCTATTTCTGTAGGAACCCAGCGTTATACTGGTGCAACAGCAATCAATAATTTAATTACATCAACCTGTTCTTCAATCACTCCCCGCAATATTACTCTAAATAACATATCACTGGTTGATGAACTTGCATCGGATTTCAGACCTTCCACCAGATCAGCCCTTGTTGATAATGGAATCGATAAAGAAGATATCGGAGCCAGTAATACTGATATGGTTCTTACATTATCAAGATTCCTGAATGCTTCTGTAATTTTCACTACTGGGGACACATTAATCCTTAACAATGGTGTATTAACAAAGAACACCATAGGAAGTGATGCACAGCTTAAAACTGTTTACACCTTAAATTTAAGGCCGGTTTTTGAGATTGTGATCAGTGCTAACTACATTGATCGTCAGTCAGAAGTAAGGCTCAAATTAAACAGTTTAATGACAGTGCCAGAATTACCGGCTGATTACACTGTATTCGATGCAAAAATAAACGGTTATACTTTTACCAAAGTTAATGCCTATGGTTTGCCGACTGCAGGTGATTCAACCATGATACAGGTTATTCCGGATAACCTACAACCAGCACCGGTTGCAAATATCACCGCAACAGCTTCTGGAAGTAATGCTGTTGTTTCATGGACAGCCAGCACAGAATCTGATATAGTACGGTATAAAGTTTACCGTTCTCCATCTGCAGCTCCTCACTTGCCAATACAAATTGCATCTGTAAGCAGGAGTACAACAACTTACACAGACCCGGGGCATTCACCGACTAATTTCAACTACAATGTCATAACTTATGATTCTACCGGAAATCAGAGTGCTTCCTATCCTGCGCTTCCATTACGGGTTCAAATGAAAGATAACGGTTATAATGAGATCAATATCACAAAACCATTCTTAATAGTTACCAATCTTTCGGATCAGACCATTTCAGGATTTAAAGTCAGGGTATGGTTTTCACGTGAAGAGTTTCCAGGCAAGCAGATAGTTGTAGACAGTTATTACAAGAATCCCGGAACCATAAGCATAACAAAAGGTGTGCATCCGTTAAACAGTAATATCGTTTATGTTGATTTGAGCTATCCTTTGGCATACCAACTTCTTCCAGGTGCATCTACACCAGTAGATGGAGTGCAGTTTGGTGTTCATTATACCAATTACTATCCTGGTCAGTGGATAAAAAGTAACGACTGGTCATACCAGGGCATGAGCAGCACCTATAATGTAACTCAAAGAGTGACTGTATACAATAATGATGGAATCCTTATCTACGGAAATGAACCAACTCTGGCAACGTTATCCTCTCCTCCAGTATTAACAGTGGGGAATGTATTTGGTTTTGAAAATTGTTCCGGCTGGAGTGTTTCGTCAGGCAGTATGACTCAGGATACAGTGTCAAAAACACAAGGCATTGCTTCAGTGAATTTTTCCGGTGGAGGAAACCAGGAGATCATTTCTACAGATCTGAAGACAACAGATATTACAGGTGAGACATCTCTGTTTAAAATGGATCTGTTTGTGGGTACTACTCAACCAAATCCTTACTGGGTGGGAACACTTCAGCTGTATGTAAATTGTCCTTCAGGTGGACTTGTAAACACATTGATAGGGCATAAGGAGCTTACTCCTCTAAGCAGAGGTGCTTTTAATACTCTGAGCTATACTATTCCAACTAATGTTTTAAATGTAATGCGGGGAAATTACAATGATTTCAGTTTCAGATTATTATTGAATACCAATAGTGGATCTGGACCATATAAGATGGATAAAATGCGATTTGAGTAAGTATAACCTTGGAATAAGAATGAATAGGCCGGATTAAATTCCGGTCTCTTTATTTTAAGGGCTCATTCTTATTTACAGGTGCATTATTGAATTTAACACAATGATAGAGTGTGGATTTTGAAATATTCAGCGTTTTACAGATATCTTTAATTGAATCGCTATGATCAGCCATAATCGCCTGCATACTGCAACATTTGTCTCCTCTTGGATGGGAACATATCAACCTAACCGAAGATCATAATGCTTAAATGCTTCTTACCAAACTCATTCTTTCAAAATTACTCTTCTTTGCTGAGCATCTACAGACAGGCATCTATGAATGCCGGATTATCTGAAGGCGAACGGTTGGAAACCGGATTACCTCAGTTGCCACTTGCTAATCGATAAATAATGCTCCAGCATCTGATTTATTTAGTTTTTACTGGCAGTTTACCCAAATAAACACTTCTTTTTAATTTCTCAGCTACAAGGTGGTCAAAGCCTTCCACTGTCTCTATTTCGTCAAGATTTCTGAAGCCATGATGTTTTTCACGGTACTTTATCAGGGCCATAGCCATTTCTTTTCCTATTCCCTGAACTCGTGATAATTTTTCCATATCTGCATTGTTTAGATTAACCAGGTGTGAGGCCTGTTCCCGTAATTTTCTGGTTTGCTCTTCCATAATTATGTGAACTCCTTCTGTATGTTGTTATCTTTTGAGGTAAATTCTTTGTAAAATAGCAGGTCTTCTATTTGTGAACGAGTCAGAGCTTTGCCAAAAATTTTACCCCCCGGGTCGAGGGGTTTTGATAAATGAAGTGGGCCCAGATAATAAGGTTGAAAACCAGCATCATTGATTAATTGCATGATTATCAATTTTGCCGATTCATCATCTGATGCAAATGGTACAGAAATGGTATTTGGCAAACGGTTGGCCAGAGTTTTTAGATCAAAAAAACAGATACTGCAGAAGGCCCTTACTACTTTAGATTGAGATAATTTCAACTGAGTGGCAACTGCGGATGCAATGTTTCTGGTTATTATATCGAGAGCCTGATCACCGTCACGTTCAACACAAGGGTTCATAGTGTCAATAACCACCTTGCCATGAAGATATTTGTCAGTTTTGCTGATAACTGATTCCAATTGCCCTAGAGGAATCGAAAGTACCACCGTTTCACCAAATTGAGCTGCCTGTTCTACAGAACCTCTCTGACAGTCGGGTCCTATTTTTTGGGCCAGAGTATCTAGTTTATCCGGATGTCTTGAACTGATCATTACCCGATGGCCATGCCTTGTCCACAATTCTGCCAGAATACTGCCGATGTGTCCGCTTCCAATGATTCCTATATTCATGGAAAGCCTCCAGATTGAAAAAGATCTGTAATTTATAATAATTAGCACATGCAAGAGTTATTCCGATCACATCCACATCCAATGGCATAATTGACAGGACTTCATAGGAATAGAGTGGGTATAAGAGAAATTAAAAAGAAGTGTTTATTTGGGTAAACTGCCAGTAAAAACTAAATAAATCAGATGCTGGAGCATTATTTATCGATTAGCAAGTGGCAACTGAGGTAATCCGGTTTCCAACCGTTC
>DATAMG010000017.1:0-20891 GCA_036260705.1 Chitinispirillaceae bacterium
ATCTACTTCGCCTGAACGTTTTATAGAACTTCGGGGCAGAAATGTAGAAACTCGTCCTATCAAGGGCACCCGCCCCAGAGGAAAAACGCCTGAAGAAGATCTGAAAAACCGTAGAGACCTGGAAAACTGCCGCAAAGATGATGCAGAACTTTCGATGATAGTTGATCTGTTAAGAAACGATATCGGTAAAGTCTGCAGTGCCGGTTCTGTGAAAGTACGTGAACATAAGAGGGTTGAAGCTTACGATAATGTTTTCCATAATGTTTCAATTGTCGATGGCATTCTTGAGGAGAATATAGATGCGGTGGATCTTATTCGGGCTACATTCCCGGGAGGATCAATTACCGGGTGTCCAAAGATCAGATCTATGGAAATAATTGACGAACAGGAACCATTCCGGCGGCATATTTACACTGGGTCAATTGGATATATCGGTTTTCATGACACTATGGATCTCTCTATTGCTATCCGTACAGTTACAATTAAGGACAAACGACTTGTGTATTCGGTAGGTGGTGGAATAGTGTACGACTCAAATCCGGCTGATGAGTATCAAGAAACTCTTCATAAGGGTGAGACTCTAATGAATGCAATCAACAGTACTCACGAAAAAATCGGAACGGCTCCTGTATATGGATGGTGCAACGGAAAATTCAGACCTCTTAGTGAATTGACCGTATCTATTGAAAATGAAGGATTCCTTTATGGATATGGAATATTCGAAACTATAAGAGTCCAGAATGGCAAACCTTATCGTCTCCAGCAACATCTAAACCGATTCTCCAGATCATGGGATTACTGTTTTGGCACTCAAATTCCTGATATTACCTGGGAAGCAGTTATTACACAATTAATTGAACGAAACAACCTTTCAAACGAAGTAGCATCAGTCAAAATTCTTGCTGCTGCAGGAACACCGGGCAAAACTGCGAGCATGACATTGCTCGTTACCGCAAAGCGCTATGTACACCGGTTGAAAACTGCAGGCAGAGATGGATTATACCTGGCAACCTATCCACATAACAGGTTATCATCTCTGTCTTCTCATAAGACTATGAATTATATGTTCTGCAAGATGGCGAATGACTGGGCAAAAAAGAAAGGTTCCGATGAAGCAATTATTATCAATGCAGATGGAACTGTCTGTGAGAGTGCAACCGCCAATATTCTTTGCATAATCGATGGTCAATGGTACAGACCAAAATCTGATTATGTTCTTGCGGGTACAATGGAAAACGCTGTTTGTGAGTTGCTTGAGAGCCGTGGTATGACAGTTAAAACACGTTTGATAACAATAGATGAACTTACCAAAGCAGATCAGGTTTTTCTGACAAATGCACTAATGGGAATTGTACCTGTGCTTCGAATTGATGGTACAATGCTAGGAAGCTATGGTAATGAAATCTCCAGGGAGTTTAATTCAATATTGCTTAATTGCATTAGCAGCCATTGAGTTTTCTGGTAATGGATAAAATCATAATAATGTGTTGATTAGAGATGTGAATAATGTATAAACCAAAAACAGCCGAGGCTGTTTTTGGTTTTTCTGTGTTCTTCCCCCGGAGGTAAAAATACAAAGGGGAAAGAAATTATCTCTGGGGAAAATATATGTTCAGAAATGATTTCTCACTGTCAAAAAGTAAGTTCAAGGTGTTATCTAAACAGAGTGATTTCCTAAATGATTGCATATATAATAACTACACTGAAGAATAAACGCTTCTGATAAGGTATAACCTTTTTTAACGTTAAAAAAACAGTTATCTATTTCTTAAGCTGATAAAAAATAAATGGGGTTCTCTATTTTTAATTTTTTCAAAGATGCTTTTTCAGGTGATTTCTTCCACTACTCTTTCTATTAGATAATCCTTGTTCTCAACATCCCTGAATCTGGTAAGCATCATGGAAACGGCTGCATCTGTTACTCTTAAATATCTGGCTGTATCGGCACCACTGAATTCGTATCTGTTTTTGCAGATGGATACAAATAGCTCACGTGCAGTAGATCTGACATTAAACTGTCCTGCCCTGTAAAGATCACTGTTTTCCAGAATCAATAATCTGGCTACTTCATCATGAATCTTCTCAATATTAATATTCTCACTGATATGACGGGCAATATGCAACCTTCTACACCTGTCTAAATCCATCACCTGTTTCACAAACTCTGCTTTTCCAATTACCCCTAACTGTGGTTTCTGAAAACCCTGCTTTCCGCAATTGATATCTTTCATTTTAGAAGCAAAATCACCATCGCTATCTGTATCTCTCATAAATTTAAGATACTTTTCTTTGGAACTTATTCCCATCTGCTTCAGTATTGTATCTCCGTTTATTATTTCGGAAATATAATTATCCAAAATAACCGAGTGACTGCAAAATTTGTAGTTTGCCAGTTCATCCAGACTTAATTCACCTAAGGTTACTCCTTCCAGATGAACATTTCGGATAAGGTCTTTTAACCGGTCATTTTCTACAATTACCGATTTGAATCGGGTGGCAAAGACCGTTCCTTCACGCTTTAAAACTTTGTTTACCTTTTTAGCAATAATGGAATTAAAATGCTGCATGGCATCGGAGATAGACTCCTGATCCGATTGAAGGACCATGTGATACTGGTTTGTTAAAATGGAAAATGCATGACAGGTGAAAGAGTATTTTTTTAGAGTTCTGGCTAACTGTTCAAGAAAGAAGATTTTAATTTCATCTTTTTTGAACATGTTGAGATTCTGCACTCCTTTTGAGGAGACTTGATAGATGACACCGGGAGCGACGATTCTGGGTTTTGTGCTCATGAGTGGTTCCTTTTGGGAGGGTGATTGAGTAGGGGAGATGCAATTTTCATTCCGGAATGTCCCAGAGGTAATTTGTAATAATCTTAATTTTTAACTTGGGTCAATAATGAGCAAGGCTCTTTTGCATTATGGAACTTCATAAGCATTGAATGCAGATCGCTTTCTGCTTAAATTAATCTTCGTTATGGTAATAATAGAAGAATGCCTCTGATGAATTTCCCGGATTAATGGAAGGATGATAGGATTGCTTGAAAACAAAAAATACCCCGGAGGTAAAAATGTTTAAAATTCAAAATTTTACTCTGGGGAAAAGTAATGATGTTACTTGAATCGTCTACATAGAATGTGCTATAATTAATTCCCAGTTTCATCCTTTCTAATGCATCTGTATAACTATACGTATAGTCTTGCCTTTTTATACTACACAAAAACAAAATACGAACTCTGATGTAACTCTTCGACACCTTCGATAAAAACTGAAATTTGTTGAATTCCTTCACACCTTCTTAAATCCCAGATCATCTTTTTGGTCTAACTTAATCCATTGATTTTAAATGAATTACTAAGTAATGCATCAATGTGGCACAGAATGTGTTAAGTCATTCGGTTATAAAAAACCCATTTTAGTACCTATTTCTGAATACTGAATCTTATTAGTGAACGACAACGGGCATTACGGTGGAATTCCAACTGAACTTATATTTTAAAATGGATTATTATTTATTCTGCTCAATCGAAAAATGCATAAGTAAAGGAATATCAGTATGAAACAAAAAATGTCGATATTTGGAATAGGACCACTGATGGCGATCTGTGTTTTTCCAGTTCTGATTGTTACTATTATAACAACGATCAAAAATGGCGATTTATTTGTTTTTTATTTTATTCCAAAGTTTTACCTTGCCGGTGCAGCTGCGTTCTTAATTTCTGCTGGGCTGATTTTACATACCTGTGCAGTTGCTGTCTTTATGCCGGGTTTTAAAGCTGGTAAACTCGTGGTTAATGGTGTTTACAGCCTGTGCAGAAACCCGTTTTACAGTTCATGGATACTGTTTATTATTCCTGGTATTAGTCTGGCTTTTAACAGCTGGATTTTAGTATTGAATTCAGTGGCTTTATACATCGCTTTTAAAATCTTGATAGGAAATGAGTCAAAAATGTTAGCTGAAGTTTTCGGAGAGGTGTATTTGAGCTACAAATCTAATACCAGAGAATTGCTGCCTTTTCCAAAAGCTAAAAACAAAAATCTGGAGTAAACAAAGGAAACCGTTATGGTCTGTACAGATTCAAAATCTCGAATTGTAAATAAAATAATTGACATTCTATGGGAGGAACCCCTTGACCTGCATGGTATTCTGGAAGAAATCGGCATGAATTCCGGGGATAACTACATAAAAGAAATCGAAGCCATGTATGGAATGAAACAGATACTGAGGCAACTTGTGGAATCCGGATTGCTTGATTTTCGCTTTGGGCTGTATTTGCTAACGAAAGCTGGTAGAGAATATGTAAAAAATTTGTAGCAATTCAGAAAGATATAGAACAGTTTGATGTAGATTAGATTTACTTGCTGTTTTATAACCGTAATACTCTATCAACATCATCTTACATGCAGCAACAATCCTAAAATCTGTTTAATGATGATTACAAATACGGTAAAAGCATCTGTTGGCAATCATTTCAGATCCGACTTCTTCTTCTTTTAGAAGTTTATCAAGTAGCACAGAAAGTCTGTTTATAGTAATGCCACTTACGCTTGATAACTCTTCTATTGTCGAGGGGCGACGTTTGAGCAAACTCAGGACTGTCTGTTCAGCTTCTTCACCCGGGACTTCACTTTGTGGAACATCTCTTGAATTTCTGGAAATAATTTCTACCGGAAGAGGAGAGAGATATTCAGCGATTTTTTTCAACGCTTCAGGTGGTGCTACCTTTACCCATTCACAGGCCCCGGGACGATCCAGGCTATTGAGCTGAACCCGTGTTGGGTTGATCTCTAACAACTCGGATTTAAAACTGTTCAATTCTTCAGGGTTATCATTTAACCCTGGTACAATGAAAACTTCCATCCATAAATTGCCCTTGTACTCTTTCGAGAAGGATTTCAGCCCTTCCAGGATACATTTGTTGTCAAGAGAAGGGTGGGGCCTGTTGACCTTTGAAAACGCTTCATCTGAAATCGCATCAAGAGAGGGACATATCAGATCGCATGTAATGACCTCTTTACGTACCTCAGGTATAGTAAAAAGTGTTCCGTTAGTCAGCAGGGCTGTCTTATATTCGGGGAATTCATTTTTCACAAAACTAATACATTTCCCCAGAGCAGTATTTAAGGTTGGTTCACCACTTCCAGCAAATGTCACATAATCAAGCTTAGGTTTTTGATGCAGGTAATCTGAGAGTTCTGAGATTATTTCATTACCTGAAACATATTCTTTGCGATTCACTGTGAGTTTTGTAGTCTTGCCACATTCACAATAAACACAATTTATGGTACAGACTTTTAATGGCATCATATCCACACCAAGGGAGATCCCCAGACGTCTGGAATGAACTGGACCGAAAAGATGTGAATATTTCATTTAGATCTCAGTTCCCAATGTGGCTCGGGTCCAAATTTCAAATCTAAGATTCTTAAATCTTAAAGCATAGAGCCTTCAACTGTGACTTCCGGTTTTAGCGGATGATTAGTTTTTATTGCAAATCGGCCTTGTTGCATTGTTTTATTAACCAGATCAGTAGTTATTTTCAGCTTATAGGAGTAGCTATTTTTTGTTTTGGGATCTTCAGATGGCCCAGTCAACTTGAAATCAACATATAAGGGTAGTGATGACTGCCAGGATGGACCGGTTGCAGCATCATTATATGATTTAAAGGATATTTCAGATATTTTCAGATCCTTAGTAGTACTGCTTAACTGAATTTCTGTTTTTAATTTTTTTTCTGTTGAGTCTACAGCCATCTGAATGTAGTTAGGCGAAAAATCGACATATGATTTTAATATTCCGCCTAAAGATAGTCGTAGCGTTTCGTTGTTTTTTGCATTGGAAAAAACATTGACATATTTTCGGAATTCACCAAAACTTATTCTATCTGTGGCAATTTCCTGTACAACTTTACCTGTAGCACCAGGTTGAATGATAGAATCGTAACTGACTGCAGTACAACCACAGCTGGCTTTTACTCTCTCAATAACAAGTGGTTTGTCACCGGTATTTTTTAGAATGAATGCATGTTTAATAACTTTATTGGTCCCTTCGTATACTATACCTGCATCAAAATCAATGCTATCTACAGAAATCACAGGAGCAGCAGATAAATTGAGATGCATTGAAAGAATACCTAAAAAAAGGCCACTATACATAAATTTGTTCATGGTAAACCCCCATCCAACATATAAATACAATTGATAGAGAGTAAAATAATAAAAAACAGCACATCTAATACGTTCATTTATGACAAATATTTAGAAAAAGCCTGTTTTCTTTATAAAAATTAAAAACATCAATAATGAGATGAAATTATTTTTCGGGATATAATTTTACTTCAACAGGATTGTCATGTGATTGAACCGCTTTTGATCGATAAAAATACTGCCTCAAATCGGTCTGCTATTGTTTCATTACACAACAAGGGAGAGTTCTGGAAGCCATGTCCTGGAACTACTCAGGGTTATCTTTGTTGCGGTTATCAAATTCTTACGCCCTCTACCGGCTGCGGGATGTATTGCAAATACTGCATATTACAGGCCTACTTCCCGCATCAGTGCCAGATATTATTCGATAATTTTGATGATTTGGAAAAAGAAGTACACACTAAACTGAATGGAAATTCAGCTGTAATCAGATTTGGAACTGGAGAATTTGGCGATAGCCTTTATTCTGAGCACAAAACCGGTGTTGCCAGAAAAGTTGCAGCACTTCTGGAACCGTATCAAAATGTGATTGTGGAATTTAAAACAAAAAGTACTAACATCGAACCTTTAAAAGCTATACGGATTCCACAAAAGATTATCATTGGTTTTTCATTAAATACTCCGGCGATGATTGAAAGGATGGAGAATGGTACAGCATCACTGCAACAGCGGCTTGATCTGGCTGTAAAATGCATTGAAATGGGGTTTTATGTAGCATTTCATTTTGATCCCATGTTTATCTATGCTAACTGGGAGGCTGAATATCGTAATGTTGTAAAAGGTATATTTAAAAAAATAGCCGATCCCTCCAGAATCGCATGGGTGAGTATGGGAGGATTTCGCACCATGCCATCTCTTAAAACACATCTTAAATCCAAAAATGATCATCTTGGCCTTTTTTCAGGAGAGATGGTTGCCGGTATGGATGGAAAACTGCGCTATTTCCGGCCTTTAAGGACAGCTCTTTACAAAGCTGTTGCTGAAGAATTTGAGCTTCATTATCCTGAGATAACTCTTTATCTTTGTATGGAGAGTCCAGAGGTGTGGAATGATGCAGGGATGAAAAAACGGATTCCTGATGGACTGGTCAAATATCTGGACAGACGTGCTGAATATATGCTTCGACATGGCTGAGTGATTCTATCCCAGAGGTGATTTTGTTACAAGTAAAGAAATTACCTCTGGGGTAAAATCAATCAATCTGTGTTTTTTTTTTAAAACCAGCTGATCTAACAAAATCCCCAAAAAAGGAAAAAAGCTAATTGCATCAAAGTATCTGATTAGAATATTTCTAATGTATTTATGTTAAAATCTGAACCCGGCTTTTAAGCCAAGCGTCAAAAAAATTCCATCCGATACGATTGGGACTCTCCAATGCCTGAGATTTACATAATAATCCCTGATCGTGGTTTTGTTAAACAGATTGTGAAATGTCACGTATCCATTAAATCTGGTATAAAATCGGCTTTTTATATCAGGGTATTTTATCTGAATGCTTAAGTCATGTGTACTGACTGAAGGCAGTGACAGATATTGTCCTGTCAAAAAATCATAATAATAGTTGCCGGTTCGTTTATTCCAACTGAAATATGTATGTAGAAAATCTTTAATAAAATGCAGATGCACACCACATTTTGATGATAAAGAAGATTTCCATTCATATGGATATTCAACGTCATCGATCACTCTGTGTGCATCAGACAAGCTAATATTGGAATAAAGAGTAATCCACTTAGTTGGATCATATTCCATTGTAGATTCTAATCCCCGGGCTGAAAAAGCTGTTGTTGCGGATGAATCCCAGTAATAACTAACCGGATTTAATTTTGGCAACTTATCCTGTAGTCTTAGATAAGGTTGTATCAGGAAATTAATACGATTGCTCCTTTGATACTTTACTGGAAATGAAAGGACAGTGGTAGTAAGTTTTTTCTTTCTGAAATTTTCGTCTGGTAATCCACGGAAATCAGGAAAACTTGTCACTCTGCCTCCATTTACACTGATAACCAGACTTTTTATTGTCCAATCAATAGATACTCCCGGATCAAAAGAAATTACTGCTCTTTCATTGAAAAATCTGGATGATAAGAGCAGATTGTTTTTAATATTAATTGCTCCCAATGTAAGCTGGTTTTTGCTTTGAATGGATGCTACTGTTTCTTTACCATCCTGATAAATCATCTGGTTTATTTGCTGTCCAATCTGCTCAATAACATCTCCATGCCATTCTTTATATTCAAATCGTCCTTCCACATCGTTTTTTAGTATTTTTTTATCTAAGAAATTGAACTTTATTGCTGCTGTTGCATTGTTGAGATACGATATATAGTGATTGGATGCAGATCCGAATCTCTTTCCATCTGCAAAGTATTGATGAGAGCCACCGCAGGTAAGATTCCATCTCTCATTATTGTGAGGCCGTAGACCGATGCTTACCATGCCCCAGGGAAAAAAAGATTTTTGGAGAAAGCTGTCGTTATAAGGTGTATATGAGTCCCAGGCAAACCAGCTGAAAATTTCATACATAAATCTTTTTTTATTATATTGTCCGGTAAGTGTTAGATTTCCGAAACCCGAAGGGAAACCGATTCCCAGGGATGCATCTTGAGTGAACCCATAATGAACACGCATCCATTTAAGGAGATGATAGTTTGTACCGGAAAATCCTAACTGAAGACTTTTTCTTTCCGATCCTCTCGAATTGAATGATAAAAGTAAATCTACTCCTCTGTTTCCAAAATCAATAGCCAACTCAGGTCTGGGAATTAATTTAGGATTCGAAGGACGTAAAATTCCTGGATTTGCCTCAATGAGTGCTCCGCTGACAGAAGGATACTTTCCGGCAATTCCATCTATGTTTACTTTTATATCGGTCAATGTGGCAAGCATTACTCCATCGTTTTCTCCAAACGCGAATCCAGCAAAATGAAATGGAGCATAAAATGGAATGCCACTAATCAGGTACAGGTTGTCGTAAGGAGTTCCTGATCTGACAAGAATCGCGGATTCTGATTTTGAGCTCCGCCGTATCGGTGTTAAAGATTGGATAATATTGCTCAGGCTGTGAGTCATTCCGGTTAAATATTCACGGCGTTCAATATTAATTATGGAATTGTCAGAATATTTTTTACCATAGACTATAATTTCATTGGTGGTACTGTCTGCAGTTGCCTTGTGTAAAGAAAAGCTCAGATTTGTCTGCAGACCTTCAGATATCACTGTTGAATCTTTTACAATATGATACCCATCGGATGTGGCTTCTATAATGACGCGACCAGATGGAAGCAGCCGGAATCTGAAAAAACCCAATGAATCTGTATAGGCAGTGAATGTATTATCCTCAAATTTCTGGCCTGGTATTTTACCTATAAGGTTACAATAACCTGAGAATGAAAAAACCGATCTGTCCAGGGTTGTGTCCTCATAAGATAATCTGATCATGGCATTTGAAACCGGTGTACCATTTTCCTTATTGATCACTTTTCCTTGAATGATAGGTTCATAGTATTCGAATGTTTTTAGCAAACTATCAGCAATAAAAACCATTCGAAGGTTTATCGTAGAGGAAACTGACTGCCCATTTTCTATAGCAGGAGAAAAACTGCTCTTCAAAACTGATTTTCTGACAAGAGTATCAAGTTCAGGAAAGTTTCCGGAGATCAAATCACAACTTTCTACCACGCCTTTCCAATCAATATTTAATTGCAATACAACAGTGTCATTGGTTCCAATTTTCAAAAATGATGGTGGAATATCAACATTTTCGTGAACCAGGAGTTTTGGATCAGAATTTTTCGAAGTCTGTGCATCGCTATGATTAACGTATGTTAATAATGTAGTAAAAGCAAGAATAAACTTGATTGTAAAAATGATATAATTCATTTAGTTATTTAGGTCCTTCATATTTGTGTATTGTAGATTTAATGCTTACAAGCATTTTTCTTTTTAGGTGTATACGATATGGTAAATTAATTAATTGCATTTATTTAATGATTAGGTGTTTGTTCTTTAAATTTGCTAATTACATTCAGTTTGATACTTCGCGTTTTGTTAAAAAATAAATTCATTTTGCTATTAAACACAGGTATTGGTATTTGCGAATCGAAGGCTGAAAGGAAACACTAAACTGACGTGCTGAATGTATTTTAAAGGCATTAGCACTGAAGCATACTGGAAAAATGGAGAGATTATGGTTAAAATTGGCAATTTTGAATCTGGCAGAAAACCTGGAATAGTTGCAATTATCGATGAGATGATTGATATAAAAGAGGTGGCTGCTCTCAAAGTTAAAGGTATCGATCTAATCGAGTTGCGGATCGATTGTTTTAATGCCACTATTGAGCAAACACTTTCCTATATTAAGAAAATTCGTTCAAATGTTGACCTTCCTTCAATTGGAACCGTTAGGGAAACCGATTTCAACAGAAATAATCGACTGGAATATTTTAAGGCAATCTCTCCATTTGTTGATTGCGTTGATATTGAACTTGGTACTCCCATTTCAAAAGAAATTTTAGCCTGTTGCAAAGGTAAAACGATTCTGGTATCAGAGCATGATTTTGAGAAGACACCTTCTATGGATGCTTTTAATAACATGGTTGAAAGAGCACTCTCTCAGGGTGCGGATATAGTAAAAATAGCGGTGATGGCTCAAAGTACAGCTGATGTAAGACGATTGTTAAGATTTACTGAAGAGTGCAAGGTTCCGTTAGTGACTATTGCTATGGGGCCTCTGGGTACTGTTTCCAGAGTGATCGCACCATTATTTGGTTCACTGTTTACCTACGGGTTCATTAACCGGCCTGTTGCTCCGGGGCAACTTTCTGCAGAAAAACTTGTGGAGGAGATAAAATTATATTTTCCCGAATAAAAGAAAAAAAGTGAAACTGCCCAGTACAATCTCCAATATTTTAGAAAATAAAAGGGCAGTTTCTCTGCTTACCTTAGCATAATTCTCTTTGATTTGTAGTTTGGCATCAGGACCATATCCCAGTTATCGAAGTCATAGCTGATTCCAAAAGTAAATCGATTTCCACCCTGTGGTGCATTCCTGTCCAAACCATTATCCCAGCGTATTTTAAGAGCCAGAGGAAGATTGCTGAATGTCTGGGCTTCCAAACGTAATTCCAGGCCGAATGAAAGCAACCAGTCTTCACGTTGAAATTTCAAAAAATCTGAGGGCTTATTCCAGGCTGCTCCACCTCCAAAATTGATGGCACCATAAAGCCGTTCCAGATAAATAAATCCCAATTTCTTATCAATCAGATATTTGGGCCACAAAGGGAATCTGTAAGATAACTCGCCCTGAATGACTGTGTTACCGCTTATCAGCGCCGTATCATAATCAACTCTGGCAGTATCGTTTCCTGTAGGTGTTTTGGTAATGCTTTTTATTTTCTTTAGCCGGGTATAGTATGAATATCCAGGAATCCAGGTTGCGGGTAACAGGAAATTGGGTATTGGAGTATCCTGTTTAATTACTTTTATTGCAGTTCCCATGATATCAAAATGCAGATCGTGGCGTCCATACCAGGGTGAAGGCATACCCATTTTTGTGTGACCGGTTATCTGATGATACTGGTAATCGTCATAGCGTTCTTTAAGAAAACCATCATCAGTGGAAAAACTGTTTTCCTCTTTTAATGCGTGCTGATCCCAGAAATAATATTGGAGTTTGGCTACGATACCTGAAGGCGAGATTGCGCTTTTAGCTTCCGGTTTCTGGGCTGCAAATGTTGCCATGGTTCCGGCATAATAACCTTTGTTAAGATTATATTTAAAAGTTGTCACATTGTCAAGCAGAAGCCTGATGTCATATAAGTCAATACCTCCCAGAAGATGCAGACCCATTTCGTTTCTGGAAGCTGATCCATCTTTATAATGTGATACTTTTAAATTGAGATCCTGAATCTGGGCATTATAATATGTATTTTCTGATTTATCCTCTACTTCATTGTAAAACAATTCTCTGCCGGCGATTCCTCGCATAGTGTAATCAAAAGAGAGTGTCAGAGGAAGCAACTGGGTGGAACCGAAAAGGCCGAGATCATAATTGTTTTTAACATAAAAAAGACCCTTTTTTAAACGGATCATTCTTGTTATATCACTTGGTTCCAGAAATATATAGCCGTTTAATTCTGAGCCCATTCCAGTAATAGTCCAAGGGTCGATCAGACTGAAAATCAAGCCGGTTTTTATAATAGTTTTGCCCTTATTTATACTGTCATCCTGGGTAACGGCCTGTTCTCCGAACAGTATCGGCATGACCAACAGTTGCCTGGGAACACCGCGAAGTGCTTTTTGTGGAGCACCTGCTTTGGAATCTGCTGTTAGTGGATATTTGGTGAACGGGGCTAATATAGTATCAGGATGAATTACTGAAAGTGTTTTAATCGTATCAATCAGATAAATGCTGTAACCATTTTTTTCATAACCGGCATAAACCAGCTTTTTTCCATCAGGAGATAGTGATGGTGCAAAGGCTCCTCCTGAAACATTGGTTACCTGTTCAGTCTGTTTTGTTTCGAAGTGGTAACGGTAAATATTGAAAATGCCGTTCCTGTCTGAAGAAAAGTAAAGATATTTGCCATCAGGACTGAATGAGGGATCCCTCTGGTCAAATACAGTGTTGCAGAACACTTCACAACGCTTCTCAGTCGTATCGTAAATTGCTATTTTGCGATTGTTTTTATCAATAAAGCTGAAGGCAATATCTTTCCCATCAGGGGACCAGTCTATACTGAATATAAATCCGATTTCAATACTATCTGATTGCAGTGGAAACACTCTCTGAACTTTTTTCCCACTGGTATCGGTAATGGTCAGAAAACAGCGGTCGATAGATCTTTGGGAATAAGCGATTCTATCACCTGCAGGTGAAAAGGATGAGTAGAAAACACTTTTCTTCTGTGTTATCTGATGTTCTGTTTTATGAAACGGCTTGAATGATTTTTTATCCGGTGGTAGAGTATCAGTATAAAGATCAAGCACACGGGTGCCACCCTGGTGAGCCGGAAGTTGAGATTTCGCTGATTTAGCGCTGCTAAAACATATTTTTCCTGATTGAGCATGTATGTCATAAAAACCGCTTATTGGTATTGCTGGTTTGATTTTCTTTTTTTCTTCAACGGTGTCGCTCAATGTATAAGAGTAAAGAATCTTATGAGAGTAGTCGTTTTTGCCGTTTGACATGAAAAATATTTTTGAGCCATCCGGAGAAAATTTTGGCCAGAAATTATCGAATCCATCTTTATTGATTTTTTTTCCGTAAACCTGTGTGCCCAGTTCAGATATCTGTTGTTTGTATTTTTTCTCCAGACTCAGTTTCCATTCTTCAAACAACTCATCACCGGAAATCCCCAGAACATTCTTTATCGCCCGGTCAAAATTCAGGATATTAATTTTCGTGCTTTCACGCAGAATTTTTACAATCTTATCATAGCCGTATTTTTCAGCAATGTAGGATACCATTGCAAAACCATGGTTATAGCTTTTTTCGTAATCATCACCTTTACCTGAGCCAACCTGCATGTGTGCCCATGAGAGTTGTTTGTTAGAGAGTATCAGAGTCCGGAGAATCATGTCTCTGTGAGCATCCCAGCTGTCTGCACCATTTAGCTTACTCTCGTATTGAGCGATGCCCTCTGTAAACCAATACGGTAGAATGCTTGTGCTTAGCGAATGGAATACCTCGATACGATTTTTCTCATTTGGATGTGAAAAGAAACCGAAACGAATGTCTGGTACTGTTGGAGGAAGCTTCAATCCGGTTGATATCGAAACAATGTGGGCATACTCATGAGTTATAACATCTTCCCACCAGTCATGGGTTCCTCTGAGGTTGAAATCCAGATCATGGGTCCAAAAGGTGACAGTGTTTGTATATGGAAGTGCCCATCCGTTACTGTTATCGCTGTCAAGAATTACAATTTCGGTTTTGGATGGCAGAGTGAGTCCGTAAGTATCTTTAAAAATATTGTAAAGCTGTTCCAGTTTTCTGCCAACTTTATCGACCAGATGACTGCAATTTTGCATGTATGAGATGCTAAAATGTTCGGTATTTACAGTTTCGAATTTCAGTCCTGATGCATTGAATCTGGCGGCCTGAGCACTGAAACATATTGCAAGAAAGATAAAAAAAACTGCTTTATACTTCATGATAAATCCTGTCCGGTTCATTTTATTACAGCCAATTTCCAGAATCTGGAGTGCTTTTTACCATTGATAGTAGCTTCCAGACGGCACCTGTAGACACCCGGGCCGAATTTCTCAATCGAAACATTGTGTTCATTCCAGCTGGGATAGCTTCCGCTTAAATCTTCAGGAGGATTGCCCATTGTTTTCTTTGAGTAAACAACAAAACCGGTTATGCTGAATATGTCAAGCTTTACATTTGTAGCCGGTCCTGAGAACTGATATTTAAATGAGACTTTTTTGATGCCTCTGGCAGGATTTGGATAACTGAAAAAACATATTGGTTCTCTCTGGGTTATCAGGATTGGGGGAGTAGTACCACCGTAGTTAAACGATCGGCCTGCATTGAATCCGGGCATGGGCCAGAAGAGCGAATCCGGAAGGATCTTTTTCTCCAGTTCCCACCTGTAAATCCATCCCTCAGTTGATACTGCAATAAGATCCGGAGTTTGATCTGGGTCCAAAAAGCAAAGCATCGGTGAACAGAGAAGTGGTGAACCTGCAGTTTGAGGCCAACTGGACTGGAATATGGAATTGTTATCTTTATTGGAAGGACGATTTGCATCTTTGGTCAGAGCATCTATAAGCCCTCCGGGGGTAATGTCATGTGAAATCAGTGAATCATTATAATTTAGAATGGTATCCATCTGTGCTTTGGTAAAATCGGTAATACTGTCAAGAGCTCCGTTTTCCAGATAAAACCAGACAGTACCTGAATTCACATCAGCCTTGACCACTTTGGCTGCCCTGAAAGTAATGTTTTCGCCATTAGTAGAAGAGAAAAGTACCAGTGGTTCTCTGTTGGCTCCGGTAACAATCGCAGGTGATGTTTGAATACTACCGCGCTGATACCAATAACGGGTATCAAGATATGCCGGCCAACCGCTTAAAAGAGCGTTTTTATAGTTAAAAGCATATATTCCATTAGTGCCGCTGGTGACAATATCCAGATATCCATCTCTATCCAGATCTGAAAGGGCGGGTGAGGAATAATTTACAGGATATAAAGAACGATCATCAGCTGAATGCTTTCTGGTGTCTATGTAAGTATAATTAGATGGCCAGTCTGTAGGTTTTGCACTCCAGCCCTTAGCCAGTTTTAGGTCGGATTTGTAAACCCATAGGCCATGCCTGCTATCTGAAACTACAATTTCCACGGCACTATCCCGATCCAGATCTGCAGTAACAAGAGTATAGGGACCAATACCAGGTACAACTGTAAACAAATCATAAGTGCTTTTTCCAGCGGTGCAAAGTGAAAGAGTACCATCATTCTGAATGGATGCTATTGAGTGGATTGATCCATTCATGGATGCCACTGCATTGACAGAACTGTCGGATTTAAGTTTAACCTGGTTGAGCACATTCATGAATTTACCGAAAATTAACACTCCGTTTTTGCAGCCTACAGCCCATGCGGAATCTTTATAGTTGCAAACATAGGAGGAAGGAATTGCACTGAGTCTTATGGTATCAAACAGTGATACTGAAGTCTTAAGCGAGCTGAGAGAATAGATGCATCCATTTCCTGATGGCATGAAGACTCTGTTGGCAATAACTGAAGGCATTGCAATAATTTTTGATAAACTGTCCAGAAAACTGATGGTGTCTGAATTATACAGTGTATCACCTTTGAGATCGACACGGTTGATTGGAAACTTTTTTCTGTTATAAACTGCGTTTGGAGTGGTGTCAGCTGACCAGGCATATATCTTCCCGGATTTACTGACAAGCACAAGTTCCTGTGTTTGTGAAGAAGTGTCAAAATTACCGCTAACCGGCTCAAAAAAATCTTCCGGAGCGGCTCTCTTGGGCCAGGATGGTACCAGATAATCCCACTGGACATTAACTGTAAAGATACTGTCGGAGATGTTGGAAACATAGTGATGATGTGAACCTTTCATCATCACAGAGCGCTCTCTCTGAATACTGCTGCGAGGTGTAAATTGCAGTTTAATCCAGGAGTGTCCGCCATCATTACCTCGGGTGTTTGGACTGGTGTATGGGCCAAATTTGTTAACGCTGATTATTGTTGATGATGAATCGATAATTGCTTCAAAAGGGAAAACATCTTCAGCTCCGCCAAAATCATAAACCTGCTCACCTAAAATATTCTGGAACTTAATGCTTATATCGGGAACTCCATCTGCTTCCACAAGTGACACCGCTTTATATGTTGAATCATTATTCAGCATATTGTATTGAAGCCTTTGGCGAATAAGATGCTCGTCAACATGCCAGACAACCATGCCGGATGCAGGTATACCAATATCATTATTTTTAGGCAGCACTATTGTATTAGAAGGTCCGGTTGTCTGGGTCAGAACAGAATCGAAGTTTACATGAAATGGATAGGAGGAAATAGGTTTTCTGATGTGATCACTGGTATCATAGTTGAAAAAGTTTGTGTCGCCGGAGAGATTGCGCTGACGGTTTTCGATAAGATAATACTCATGCTCATTTATGGGTACCATTAAAATAGTAGTATCATTGCTTTGTTGTCCACTTGCAACCTTATTCAGCACTGACGATAAAGCTTTTACCGAATGGGAACTGGCTGCACCGATAGGGGCGATTTTTGGCTCATCCCAACCCATAAAGGCACGTACCCATGCTGAAGGATAAGGTGGTATGAATCCATTCCCATTAAAATCAGCACCGATATCCATAATGCAGAACCCTCCTACACCGGATCCGGAACTTGACCATAGATCTGGAATCCCAAGCTGGCGGGCAATCTGATTGACTAATATACCCTGAATACCACAATTAAGGCTGTCCTGGTTTGCAGTTTCTGAACAGATCATAACTTCATTTATAAGGAGAGGATTTTTTCCCTGTACCAGTATGCCGTTCTGGGTCAAATTCAATGAGTCTTTGTAGTATTTGTAGTAGTTAGGCGTGATAAAAACGTCATACATGTCACCTTCCGAATCCTGACGAGAATCGGTGAAATATGTAGCACCTGCATGAAAAATCAGAAAAACAGTTTTAACGCCGGATTCATCGCGAATGGTACTGTCAGCTGGATTAAAGCTCAGAGTGGAAAATGGAGTTTGGCCCGGCCCTTTGCTTACCTCCAATAATGCATCTTTTGAAAATCGAAGCAGTCCGGTTGATTTTCTCTCGTAATAATTTTCCTGGGTTTCGCCTTTCCTTTTTCCTCCGGGAGAATATTTAGGAAGGCTATCTGGAACAGTAAACGGTTTGCCATCTGAATTCGTGCTGTAAACCGAATGTTTGAGAATCAATTTACCACGAGAAACTTTGTGAAAATACTGGGCTGCAGTTTCAAGCTGATAAACAAAATAAAGCGAGTCATGAGGAAAATGGTCAAATTTGTATACAGTGTCTTTACTATTAAGGTACCACCGGAATTCATCCTTTTCCTTGTTACCACCACCTCTCATTTCAAATCGTCCATTACCGGTAGTCAGGTGTAATGTGTCCGGTTTGAATTCAACCATAAAAGCCATGATATGAATAGTATCAGGTTTGCTTTTATGGAAATTGATGGACCATTGGTGGTCGCGAGCTGTTTCAACCAACCGCTTCTGCGAGCTTGTTTTAAAAAGTGCTCTCGGGGCGGAATTGGCAGCAAAGGAAAAAAGAAATAAAGCTATCGGAATAAACCGCAATAATGAACTTTTCAAATACATTATTTAATCCTGTTCAGGCTCAGGCAATCCAGACCAGATTGCCAGATTAATAATCAAACATAAAAGATATTCGCCATTGGCCATCACGAACACCGGTTGCACCCGTCTTGGTAGAATTGATATTTCGCAATAAACCCTTGAGAAAACCTTCCGGGGCTACGATATATGAGAAGTCGAATTTGAAAGTGCTGTATTTTAATCCAAGTCCCAGATTCAGCTCGTAACGCTCACCTATATAATCGAAGAGCAATCCGCTTCGTACTGCAATTACATTATTGTACCAGTATTCCATACCCACATTAATATTTATTTCCTGTATTTCCTCTTCCCAGTTATCAGCTGTATCTGTTACCAGATCTGTAATCAGAGCTTTCCAGAAGGGGTCCGGTTTTTTTGTGAAGTAGTTTTTAACCACTTCTTTATGCATATCAAGTACAAATTTCAAATCATGAATGGGGGTTTGAACAGCCCGGTAGGCTAAACCCAAACGAAGAGTGAAAGGAATGGGATCGACATTATCCCGGTCAATATAAAAGATATGCGGTCCCATGTTCTGGAGCATAAATCCAAGATCAAAATTCTTAAGGAAAAAGTTGCGTTTTAAAAGCGCGACATCCAGTGCAAATGTATGCCCGACTCCCTCGCCGTTATCTCCTCCAGGAGCAAGTGCGCTAACTACATACTTTGCATTCAATCCTAAAGAAAAGTCCTTTTTGGATATTGGAAAACCATACGAGAGGTTGAACACTCCTTCCCATGATTTGACTTTTCTGGATTCGTTACCCAATGCATCGTAGATCTGATTTTCTCCCATAAACAGATAATTGATAGACAATCCTATCGTTCCCCAGTCCTGGGTTGGAAGAACCTGGGCCAAATATAAATGCCACAGATCTGGAATACCCAGTTCTGGCAAGAGCTGCTCAAAAGCGATATAGGACTGCATGTTTGCTTTATCATACTGGTTCAAAGTTTTCTCGGTACCTATCCATATATCATTATCATGTACATTGATAGATGTTACGCTGTCTCCTTTAATGGAATTTTTGGAGTGAAATGAATTCCATTCCGGCGCTCGCTCAATCACGTTGCCATTTGCATCGGTTTTGGGTTTACGGGCTTTATAGCTGACAGCTCCTTTATTTGTCCCAATCCATACATTTCCACTTTTTTCTTCCACTATCGAGGTGACTGTACTGTTTGGAAATTTGTAGCGTTTCCATGTGGCTTCATCATAGATACAGACGCCATTTTCACCACCGATCCATAGCTTATTATCAGAATCTATCATCAATGCATTTACATTATTAGAGAGCAATCCCACTGTTGTGTCGAAAATGGTAATAGTACTGTCTTTAATTTTATAAAGGCCTTGGTCTGTCCCTAAATACACAGCGTTGGTTTTGTCAAATTGAACTGCGTTGATGCGAAGCAGTGGTTGTCCTGAAATTGTGTCATAGGTTTTCCAGTTCCCAGTTGAAGAAAGAATTGCCAAGCCATTATCGGTTCCAACCGCAACGTCACCTTTAGAACTGAGTGCAATTGATTTCACTTTATTTGAAGGCAGGCCATCTTTAACAGAGAATAATTTCCATTCTTCTCTGTTATAACGCCACAAACCATTGGCCGTACCCACCCATATGCGATCTGAATTATCCATTAATAAAGCGCTTACACTCTCATTTACCGCAATAGAAAATGGTATCCGCAGCTCGGTTAAGTCTCCAACCGTTATATCTTCAGTCTGAAGCAGACTGTCAGCTTTATTTGACAAAGTGTTTAATGTCAGTGAGTCAAATAAACCGGATGCAATCGACTTTGTGCTATCGGAAGCGATTAAAGAGTCTGATTCAGTCTTTACGGTATCTGCAGCCGTTAGTTGAAATGGTTTGGAGACAATCTCAGCGATTTTACCTGAAGTACGTTGAAAAGATGACAGATTAATAATTTTTGTGGCAAGCATTTGAGCGATTGAATCCGGACTTTTTGCTTTTTGCAGTATCAGTGCTTTCTTTAACAATTCTTTTATCTCAGCAAATCTTTTCATCTCGATTTTATTTTCAACTCTGATTGCCCAGATCGCTTTTTCCATTTGCTCTTCATCATCACTGGTCAGATATTTATCTGCGATATCCTCAAGCTTATCCTCAAGCTGAGTAAGATAAATTTCATAGGTCTGCCAATGCTTTCCATTAAAATGGATCAACCCTTTATCAGTTCCAGCCCAAATATTGTCTTTGAATCCAAAGTCTTTTTTTCTTTTTGATGCAATAGCTGTAAACACCTGATTGGTATTTAGAAGGTGGGTTTTCCAAGAATGTGACAATGGAGCCTGTCCAAGACCTGCAGGGTTATAATATGTCGCACTAGCATCATCTGCTAGACCGGTGAAAGCTTCTCCCATACCTGTAGCCCTGGCACCAGGAGGGAATATAAGTGTTATAACAGCTGATTCACCTACGCCAGCCCAGGAGTAACTGATGCTAATCAGGGCTGTAAGTAAAGACGCCCTCACAAATGTACTTTTTCTTAATGTTGAAATCATGCCAGATATACCTCATAAAACAGGTTGTTTATTAATTGTCTTCCAATCAGGTAATGCAGGTGGAGATTCTCTCTGAAATAGAGGGCGCATACCTTGTTCTGTAGTATCTTTAAGATTTTCTTTGCCATGGTGTGGAATAATACAACAAGTGCAGCCTAAATGAAAAGGCGGAATTATTCGGGGGTAATGGAATATTTCCTGACGAGTCACAAAATACCCTTTGCGTAAAAAATTCAGGCACACCGGACATTCAACAGGGCTGAAATCATAAAAATAAAACTCGACAC
>DATAMG010000018.1:0-34301 GCA_036260705.1 Chitinispirillaceae bacterium
AGGGCTTCTTTCGCCACTTCATTTTTTCCCGGATTCATCATGGGAATATGCAGAATTGGTCCTGCTCAAAAATAAACCCGAAGATGTTGCTCTTTACACTGCCCGCAAAAAGTGGTCAGGCGATGATTTCTCATTAGTTCCAGGTGAATCTCTGGATCCTTATAACTCATTGTGTTTCCGATCAATAGATCCGCTGGGAGAAGAATTCAAATTGAACTCTATTGAGGTATTTGAACCAATAATTACCAATATGGAACGGATGGAAAAAAGCGAATGAGCAGTTTTGCAGTCAGAGAAATGAGTACTTTACCTCAATTTAATCTCTTAAACACATCGCTTAGCGGGCATATCCTTATTGAAGCCAGTGCCGGGACCGGTAAAACCTATACCATATCCCGACTGTTTTTAAGACTGCTTATAGAAAAAGAGTATCCCCCATCCTCTATACTGGTGGTTACATTTACCGATGCAGCTGCTGGCGAATTAAAGGAAAGAATTTATCTTCTAATAAGAGAAGCACTTAAAGCGTATCAATCCGGCTCTTCAGATGATCCTTTTTTGGAGTCGCTGATTGCCGGGACCGATCCTGAAAAAGCAAACCGGATTCTTCAGTCTGCACTTTACAATTTCAACACTGCCGCAATTTATACTATTCATGGTTTCTGCCAGAAAGTACTCTATGAAAATTCATTTGAAAGCGGTGCAGCTTTTGAGTCCACTATCATCACAGATCAGAACTCATTGATTCAGGAGATTATACACGACTACTGGCGTATTAATTTCTATTCAGAATCACCTTCATTTTTAGCGTATGCTATTCAAACCGGTATAGGTCCACAAACTTTTATAGATCTTACCAGAGCAGCTGGCAGATCCTCTGAGAATCTGAAGATTGTCCCTGTAATAACAGATAATGGAGATTTTTCAAGAGAAGAAACTGCCTTTAACCAGTCATTTCAGGAACTTAACTCATCCTGGGAACAGTGCAGAAATGAAATAAGGAGTATGCTGGAAAAAGGCAATCTAAAAGCAACAAAATACAGCCAGAAAATTATCCAAGAGCTTGTATTATCGATGGATACGATGCTCAAATCCGGGATTGCGGATCCAAACCTCTTCGAAAGATTCGAGAATTTTACTCCACCGGTTTTAGCTGAATTTACCAAAAAAGGATTCAATGCTCCACAACATGCATTCTTTAACCTATGCGAGAAACATGCAGAAACCGCCAGGCAATTGACAAACCGTTTCGACTCCAGAATCACAAAGCTCCAGATAAGCTTTCTTTCATATTTAAACCAGGAACTTACGAGTAGAAAGAGATCCAGGGGACAGCTTTTTTTTGATGATCTGCTCAGGAATGTACATTCAGCTCTTGCAAACAGCAGACAGAGTAAGGAGCTGGCCGCCAGACTCCGTGAAATATACAGAGTCGCTCTTATCGATGAATTCCAGGATACCGATTCTGTTCAGTACAATATCTTTTCTATCATATTTGATAATAATTTACCACTATTTATGATCGGTGATCCCAAACAGTCAATCTATGGATTCAGGGGCGCGGATATTTTCACTTATCTACAGGCTTCACAACAGGTAGCAGCACGGTATACACTACTGGCCAATTATCGTAGCGATCCATCATTTTTATCTGCACTCAATACTCTGTTTTTGAGAACCGACAATCAGTTTGTATACGAAAAAATTGAATTTCACGAAGCGGAAGCCGGAAAAACCGAATCGCAACAGATTGTAATTGAAGGAGTTAATCAACCATCATTAAATTTCATATTTATGGGGGATCAGACCGACTCGAGTAAAAAAATCGATAAAAATACGGCAATCTGCTCTTCAGTCACATCTGAAGTTTCAAGACTAATATCCATGAGTCTTCAAAATAAGGCGTCGATTGGTTCCAGGCAGATAAACCCTTCTGATATAGCCGTTCTGGTACGGACAAACCGGGAAGCAGAGATGATCCAGCAGAGTTTGTCCTCTGTTAATATCCCATCGGTTATAGATAGCGGAAGCAGTGTTTTTGAAACCACTGATGCAGTAGATCTGGGAAGACTTCTGACCGCATTGCTCGAACCAACTCGATCAGAATTTATAAACGCAGTACTGGCATCACCCTTATTCGGATTGACAGCAAACAGAATCGAGGAACTATCTTCGAATCAACAGTCATGGGAAAATTACGCTTTTAAATTTCTTCATTACCATGATCTCTGGCGGGATCACGGGTTCATGTATATGTTCCGACACTTTTTAGCAGAGGAGCATATCAGACCAAAACTACTGACTCTGGAACAGGGCGAACGACACCTGACCAATATACTGCATCTTTCTGAGCTGCTTCATTTGCAGGAAAAGCAGAAACAGGCAGGGATGACAAAACTTCACTCCTGGTTTCTACAGAAAATCACCGATAATACAATGCAGGTCACCGATGAAGAGATGCTTCGGCTGGAGAGTGACAAAGATGCTGTCACCATCATTACTATCCATAAGAGTAAAGGTCTGGAATACCCGATAGTATTCTGCCCCTTTTGGCACAATTCAGAATTACCCAATAAGGCCATAGCCAGCACTTTTCATGATCCCCAATCTGGTAACGAGCCTGTGCTTGCCATCGGTACCGAAGAGTTAGACCGCAACCGCCAACTCATTGAAACCGAACTTCTCGCAGAAAACATGCGGCTTCTGTATGTGGCACTTACTCGTGCTAAATCAAACTGTTATGTTGTCTGGGGAAAATTACGGGGCACTGAAAGTTCAGCCCTCGCCTATCTTCTTCATAAAAATGAGATCAATGATTTTTCTTTGCCAGCATTAAAAGAAAAATTAAAATCCCTTTCTGCAGATCAGATAAAGCAAACTCTTAAAGAAATCTGTAATTTAAATCCGGCTATAGCGGTTCTGGATGGCCGGACTGAACCTCAGAAAGTCATGATCCGACAGACACAAGAAAAACAATTTTCGTATCTGAAACTGGGCAGAGCGATTCCTGAATCATGGAGAATCTCCAGTTTCAGCTCATTAACCAAAACCCATTATGCACCAGAGTCTCCGGATTATGATTTCACCCCTGAGTTTAGCGAATTTATCGTAAAAGATGAAAAGAAAGAAGATTTCAACATATTCAATTTTCCCAGAGGATCGAATGCTGGTACATTTCTGCATAGTGTTTTTGAAAAGACAGACTTTTCTGATTGCAGTTCGGTTCAGGCCCATTCCAATATAGAATCACTACTGGATTTGCATCAGTTTGATTCATCCTGGAAACCGGTTATATCTCAACTGGTTACCGATACCCTTAACACGCCTCTGAAAAACGGGTCAGGCGATTTCAAACTTTCTGAGATCTCAAAGACATCATGTAGAAAGGAGATGGAGTTCTATTTTCCTTTGAAAAAGATCTCGCCACCAGACCTTCAACAGATCTTTTCCGGCCAAGTTCAAACGGACCTTTTTATGAATGATTATCATGCTGAAGGGTTACAATTTTCGCCATCATACGGATTTATGAAAGGTTATATCGATCTGATTTTTGAAAGCGGCAACCGCTTTTATCTTTTGGATTGGAAATCGAATCATCTTGGTAACCGTTACGAAGATTACCACCCCGATTCCCTTAAAGAGGTTATGAAGGCAGAGCACTATATTCTTCAGTATCACATATACTTAACAGCCCTGGACAAATACCTGGAACTTCGGTATAAAGGGTACAGTTACCAGAAAAATTTTGGTGGAGTGTATTATGTGTTTCTAAGGGGAATTGATGGAAAAAGCGAGAATGGGATTTACTTTGATAGACCGGAGGAGAAGGTGGTGAGAAGGTTGAGGGAGGTGTTGGTAGGGTGATATAGCAATTATTTTTTTAATTATTTGTTAGCAAACATTGACTCGACAGGTCGATAATATGTAGAGAATCAAATATAATCTTAAATTTAGAGGAATTTGATTTTTTCCTGCCAGGCAAACAAACCTTAGGTTGGTTACTTTTCAATTGCAGACCACAGAACTATTAGTCGTCCAAGTACCATCACCAATGAATAATCCGAATCAGAATGTAAAAATATTGCTTGAAATATGCTAAAAAATGATAATCAAATCGATTTAAGAAATTGACAAATTTAAACGCAGACCAATTTTCATCTATTTTCTGGCTAAGCAAAATGTTATGTAAAAAAATGACCAGCTTCTATCAACTGAAAATTGATTTAAAATCAGTGTGAATCTCTGTTTGGCTGCTACAAATAAACAGTTTTTATTTACATCAATGGTTAATTTATTTATTTTAATTTTTCATTATTGATATTTACCTTTATATCAATCCAGCTTTAACCATCTTCCCTCTACAAAACAATTCATGACAGGATAATATCTGTTTATGTTAAAAAAATGCTTTTCATCTGTTTTTTTGTTGACATTATTTTTCAGTAAATCATTTAGTCAGATTGATTTCTATAGCCCATCCAGCCCGTTGCATTTTGGGTCTGATGAACTCACAGTAGAAAAAATAGCAGGAAAAATCCGTGATCATGAAGACAATTATGAGAGTATTCTGTCTAATGAAGACGATATGAAAAAATTGATGCAAGTCGTCGAATATAACAATTATAAGGTAGACAGCGTTTTAAAATATATTGAAAAAGAATTAATAAAGGCTTCCAGTATAAAACAGGATCTTCTGCAATTAAAAGATGTCGAAAAAATCAGTGAACATATTGATCAGCTCAAAAAACAACGTAGCGAAATAGAAAACCAGATACAGATAAAACTGGAAAATATCCAATACGAAGGTTTATATATTGTGGTGCTGGATGAAATCCCAGCCTTGATTTCAAAGGAAACACTGGCCAAGATCGCAGAAACTGCTCTTACTCCACAAGCTATAAATGATCTCACAGCTGTTTTTATTGAGAGTCTTTCTTCTGCTAATAACAACATTCTGGAAAAAGACATAATAAGTTTGGTAACCAGTGGCGAGATGAGCATCGCAAAGCAACATTATCAATCTCCAATGTATGATTTGCGGAAATATATCTGTCTGGTCAGTGTCAGAGTTACACCTTTAAAAAAAACTGTTGTAGGATCTGATTATAAGACACCAGAAAAAATAAAACCGTATATAATAGATCTATCAAAGGAAAACTACAGCCAAAAGCTTGCTGAATTAAACATTCCGGAAAATGTCATTTCCGAAATGATAAATTCTGCAAACATCAATTTTCTAATGAACTCAATAGCTACCTCCAATGAAAATGCCAATGCGAATCAAAAGTCCATTTTGAAAATTGGTAATGATAACCTCATTAAAAATCAAGCTGATATAGATAAAGTCATGTATGATCTTAATAACAGAAATACCGCAATTAGAAATGCCGTTGTACAGTTAGACTTACCGTTTGATGAAAAAAATGTTCAAGCCAGCCTCGAAAATGCAGAAAAGGAAATAAATCTTTTTGAAAAGAAATGTGAACAAACCTATGTTTATATCAATGAAAAGACAATCATTGAAACAATTGTTCAGAAAGTAACCCCACAAGACAGTCCGCCGGATGATATTGCCAAAGCCACCATAGGATTAGTCAAACAACTGGTTCAAAGCTACTCCAAGGTTGAAATGTTCAGAAATGAATTTATAGTGAATCAGCATGTTCCTGTTTCTTCTGAAACGAACCAAAAAAAGTTCATATATCGTAAAATTGATGAAATCTGGCTATATCTGGTACCAGATCAGGGTGATTTTCGTATTAAAGTTTTAGCAAGATTCAAGATTGACTCACAGTCTAAAGAAAACGAATATGACAGCCAACAAACCGGATACAATTTATATTCAGATAACAAAGCATATTCATTTGCAACACCAGGAAATAATTCTGGCATTAAGAAAAGTGTTGAAAGCTACAAAGATAATTCTAAATCCGAAAAGCGTTGGGTCAGAAGAATACTCTTCGGTGGCATGACCACCGGATTCGCTATTCTGGGATATAAACAACATCAACAGGCAAAAAGCAGACTTCAAACTTATCAAAGCATGAGAATCGGGACACCTGAGAATTTTGATGATGCATATAACTCATACAAAAAAAGAATAAATTATCGTAATTTAAGTTGTTCCGCTGCTGCTTTGACAGGTACATTATTCATTATTTCAATACCATTTTGAGAGATTGGCAATACATATATGAGAATCCACTTTTTAAGACCGGGTATTATTAAATATTTCTATGTTTTATTATTACCCCTTCTTTTTAACTGTTATGTAGAAAGAAATAACCCTTTTGATCCACATGGTACAAACCCATTTCAACCGCCTTCAATTGTAAAACAACCCTCTGTTGATATTTTGTCTGCAGGACAGAGTACTACTCTTTCAGTACAAGCAGAAGGGGTTGGCGTATTAAGATACCAATGGCAGAAAAACAATACAAATATACCCGGAGCTATTACTGCATACTATACAATTCCTTCCGTTGCCATTACCAACAACATGGATATATACCGTTGCATAATCAGTAATAACGCTGGTAGTGATACAAGTACTGCAGTCCAGCTTGATATCCTGCCTAATACACCTGGAATCGTTTGCAAAATTTCTGCCGGGTCCACACACAGTCTGATATTAAAAAACAATCACTCCCTGTGGGGTTTCGGATACAATTTTTACTGCCAATTGGGAGATGGTACTAAAACAAACCACCTTACCCCGGTTAAATTAATGGATAATGTCCAAAGTATTTCTGCCGGTCAAAGTCACAGCCTTATTTTAAAGATTGATGGCTCAGCATGGGCTTGTGGACATAATGCTAATGGACAACTTGGAAACGGATCATTGATTGAGCAGACAACCCCGGTAAAAGTAATGGACAGCATCAGTCATATTTCAGCCGGCGCTGATTATAGCATGTTTCTTAAAAATGATGGATCACTGTGGGTTTGCGGTAACAATTATTATGGTCAACTTGGTGATGGAACAACCATCAATCGATCATTCCCTATTAAAATTATGAGTAGCGTAAAAACTATGTCTGCAAGGGGACTTCATAGCCTAATTCTCAAGCATGATGGGTCATTATGGGTCTGCGGAAACAATGCCTATGGTCAACTGGGTGATGGAACGACAACAAAAAGACTTTTCCCTATCCAAATATTAACCGGGGTTAGAAGGATATCAGCAGGTTTCCAGCATAGCCTGGTTATAAAAGATGACAATTCTTTATGGACTTTCGGATTAAATAATTATGGACAATTAGGCAATGGCAACAAGACAAACAGCCCATTACCAGTAAAGGTAATGGATGGAGTCAAAAATATTGCAGCAGGAGATTGTCACAGTTTTATAATAAAGAATGATGGATCCACATTGGCTTGTGGTCAAAACAGTTATGGTCAACTGGGAGATTCATCTAATACTGACAGACAATTTCCAGTTAAGGTTTTACTGGATAACATAATAGGTATATCTGCAGGTACGAATCATAGTCTTTTTCTCAGATATGATGGATCATCATGGGCTTGTGGCAATAATAATTCGGGTCAAATTGGTGATGGTACAACTGTTAGCAGATCAACTCCAGTCTTAGTTGGGAAAATCATTCCGGTTATTCAATCACAACCATTACCGGTAACGGTTGCGGAGGGACTCACTGCAACATTTAGAATTGCAGCCACCGGTGACAGCCTCAAATTCCAATGGCAAAAAAACAACATAAATATACCAGGTGCAAACGATTCCATTTACACCACTGCAAAACTTACACTCGCTGAAAGTGGAACTGTTTACCGTTGCATTATATCCAATTCTGCAGGAACACTGATAAGTAATTCATCTGCAGTGACTGTTATTACTGCAAAGATGTATTCTTTAACAACAGCTGTCATGGGCAACGGAACTGTCACCCCTTCAGGCACAGATAGTTTTCTTGTTGGCACGGTTATTAATATTACTGCTTCCGCACCTCAATATTACCGTTTTGACAAATGGATCGGAAACGCGACTGGAACCAGCAATCCTCTTAATGTTACCATTTCTTCAAATTTGAATATAACCGCATCTTTTGTTCCAATAATACCCTCAATTTTAAAAAATATAAAAGATACAACTATCTATGAAGGTCAAATTGTGACACTCTCGGTTATTACAGAAGGAGCAGAGCTGACATATCAGTGGCAGAAGAACGGTTCTCCCATACCAGGTGCAACAGATTCGATCTATAATATTCCGGCAGTTACACTTGGTAACAACGGCGATATTTACACATGCATAGTAAGTAATTCCTCTAGCAGTATAACTTCTCAAAAAGCGACTCTGTCAGTAACCAAAAATCCAGCACCGGTTATTTTATTTCAACCACTTAACAAATCAGTTATTGAAGGACAATCTGCCACGTTCTCTGTTTCTGCTGATGGTTCAAATCTTCGATTTCAATGGCAGAAAAATGGATCTCCTATACCAGGTGCAACAGATTCAACCTACAAAACACCGGTAACCACTATGGCAAATAATGGGGAATTATACAATTGTGTGGTAAGTAATAATTATAGCAGTGTAATATGCAGCACAGCAGTTCTTAAAGTAAACTCAAAATTTACAAATATATCTGCCGGGGGAAACCACAGTCTTTTTCTGAAATCCGATAATTCCGTATGGGCATGTGGAGCTAATGTATCTGGTCAATTAGGTGATGGGACAACGACCAATCGTTTAAAAATTATAAAAATGATGGATAGCGTACGGAACATCTCTGCAGGGTACGATCACAGCCTTATGCTTAAAACTGATGGTTCATTATGGGCATGTGGTGCTAACGGATATGGTCAATTGGGAGATGGAACAGTTACAAGCCGTTTATCACCTGTTAAAATCATGGATAATGTTAAAAACATTTCTGCTGGTTCGTCTTTTAGCTTGATACTTAGAACCGATGGTTCATTGTGGGCTTGTGGAGCAAATGGAGTTGGAAATTTAGGTGTTGGAGATAATACAAGTCGTAGTTCACCTGTTAAGGTAATGGACGATGTACAAGATGTCTCTGCCGGTAATGCATCAAGTCTGATTTTGAAAACAGATGGTTTCGCATGGATCTGCGGTATTGTAGGTCAACCTAGTTCTGATAAATATAATATTCAAAATTATCCCCTTAAAATAGAAGTGGAAAATGTTATCGGTATCTCGTGTTCTGAGCATTGTCTAATATTAAAGTCTAATGGTACGGTATGGTCTTTCGGAAAAAATGGATACGGTCAATTAGGGAATGGTGTTACAGATGGGAAATGGGTCTTTTTTCATGATTATGGAATGCCTTATCAAATCGAAACCGAAAATGTAAAAAATATATCTGCAGGTGGAAATCACAGTCTGGCATTAAAATCTGATGGTACAGCGTGGGCATGGGGAAATAATAATTACGGTCAACTAGGAAATGGAACCCTAAATATGTTTATGCTTCCTGTTAGAATAGACATTGCAAATGTTCAGGTTATTGCTGCTGGTAGTAATCATAGTCTACTATTAAAAACAGATGGTACAGTATGGGCTTGCGGGCATAATGGTTCTGGCCAATTAGGAAATGGCTCGATTGCTAACAGCAAAATACCAGGGCAGGTTTTACCTTAATATGTATTAATTATACAGCTTTTAACAAAAGTATAGCTGGAAAACGCTTTATGATATTCAAACTAATTAATTACTGGAAGAAAATTCACCTTAAGGAGGACTTATGAAATATAGAGCAGCTATAGCTGTGGCCCTTTTTTCTGTTTCATTTTGTTTTGGACAGATTCAACCAGCAGTGTCTTCCAACCCCGGAAGCGGTAACATAGATTGGTCAACTCGCTACGTGGTAGCCACCGGAATCGGGGCCCCAAATCCTGACTGGCCCAAGGCATCTCAAAGAGCTGGTGCAATAAGAGCCGCTCAGCTCTATGCATTGCGAAACGCACTTGAAAAAATCAAATCAATTTACATTACTTCCAACTCATCTGCAGAATTCGCAATGTTAAACAATGATGCACTTGAAAGCAGAATAAGTGGATATTTAAAAGGTTTCGATCAGGTAGGAGACCCTAAGTTTTATGATGATGGCTCGGTAGAAGTAACCATGAGAATCCCTTTGGATGGATACGGTGGAATAACCGATATAATGGTCGGTGGCAGTCTCTCTGAAACCCCAACTATCCCCAAATATGAAAGCAGTAGTTCTTCCAAAGGAATAATCTTTACCGGTCTGATAGTAGACTGTAAAGGGCTCAACATAAAACCAGCCCTCAGCCCAAAAATACTGGATGAGTCAGGCCAGGAAGTGTTTGGAAGTGCTTATGTTTCAAGGGAATGGGCTATCAAAAACGGTATCACCGGATATGCTAAAGAAGTAAGCAGTGCAACAAAGCTTGTTGATAGAATCGGTAATAATCCCGGTAAGATAAAAGCATTGAAAGCTTCAGGTGATAATAAAACAGATATTGTAATATCAAATACAGATGCAACCGATATACGAGTTGCATCTACCAACCTCAGGTTCTTATCTGAATGCCGGGTAATCTTTGTTATCGACTAAACAACTGGAGAAAATATGATTTATAAATGTTTGACTATACGACTGATAATTTCTTCTTTAACTTTCTCTTTTCTTTGTGGATGCGCTCCTAAAGCCAGAAATGCCGGTGGTCGGATGGATGATCCGCCGACTCATTACAAACAAGGTATGAAGTACTGGGATGCAGGCGATTTCGTACGTGCCGAAGAAGAGTTCAAGCTTTCAAATTCTTTAGACCTCAAGTTCGGTCCAGCATATTCAGGACTTGCTCTGACAACCGCACAGAATGCTAAAACCACCGCTGATAAAGAATCAATGGAAAAGAGTTTCAAGGATGCACTCGATCTTGCAGATAAAGCTCAGAAGCTATCTCCTGATAACCCCAATGTCTTTATTTCAAAAGCCATTGTCATAACCATGCAAAATGAGGGTGTCAAACCAGCCAAAGAGTGGCTTGGCGATATCGAAAAAGAGTATGAAAAAGCCACAAAGATTGATCCTCTGAATTCAGAAGCTTATTATCGCCGTGGTTTATGCTACAAAAAGGCATACGAATTCTCTAAAGCATCCACCGATTTCAGAAAAGTTCTGGATCTCAAACAAAATTTTACTACCGAGGCTAATGAACAATGGGAACTTGTCCAGAAAATTGAGAGAGCCGAACCAGGCACCGATGTTGGAAAGAAAATCGCTCTTGTGGAAAATATCAGTCGGGCAGATATCGCTGCATTATTTATATCAGAGCTTGATATTGATAAACTTATCTTGAAAAAACGTCCTAAAATTTATAATACCGATTTTCAGGCTCCCGAAGATTCAAGGCAAATGAAAACAGATAGCATTGTTTCTGTTGCTCAGATCACCGATATAAATGAACACTGGGCAAAAAACTTCATATCAGACATCGTCAATATTGACATTAGAGGATTAGAGCCATACCCGGATCACACATTTCACCCCGATCAGCTTATTACCAGAGGCGAATATGCACTGATGGTCGAGGATGCTATTATTGCTATAACCGGCGATCAGTCGCTTGCCACCAAGTTTATAGGGACAGAAAGCAGATTTCCTGATGTTAACAGTTCTCATCCCGTGTATAATGCTATATGCAATGCTGTGGATAAAAATGTCATGAATGCATCAATGAATGGCGAATTTGGCATTGACAAACCTGTAAGCGGTCCGGATGCATTGTTAATAATCAGATCATTAAAAGATCTTAATAAAATCAAATGATTTGATTTATACGGAATTTCTGCTTACATTCTGCTTGTGTAAGCAGGGATTATTTCGATGCCAGGATAACTCATTTTTACTGTTTTTTCTGATTAATTCTTAAAAAAGCACATTCAAAGAGCGAGTTTTGGAATCATCCCCCAAAAGGGGGGGGATTCAGATCTGCCCCAGAGTTGATTTCTTTTCGTGTCATAAAATCACCTCTGGGGAAAGTATAAGAAAAAACGCGAAATTACCAAAAAAACGCCAATTTCATTCTTTTTACCACAGAGCAGACCTAAAAACATCTATGGCTGATCTGCTCTAAGAAACCATATCCAGGCTGCAGCCTCTCCCTGTTAAAAAATCTTTCTATTTAATACCGGAAAAACATTAGCCATCTCTTCAAAATCGATTCGAAACCCCATACCCATAAAACTCAATGAAAATGATGCTTTAGCCGGAAAACCGGATTTTTTAATTATCGGTAAATCTTTCACGAAAGATATGGACTCATCCAGCAGATGCTGATCAAGATTCTTTATATGTTGCCAGGTTACAGAATTTCGTGGCACATTTCTGTCTATATATTGCTGAGCTACAGTATTATTTACAAAATCCGGCGATCTTTTTTTGAGATTCTGTGCTATTTCAAAATCTACCAGTCTTGCCCTGTATCGTTTCTCATTTCTTACAAAAATTATGTTTGGAGGCATGGGATCATTGTGCAGCAACCCAAACGAATTTGCTGTTAAAAGTTCATGCTTCAATTCATAGAGCGCTTCATGCAGTTTATCCCTTGTTTGGTGACCAATCAATCGATATTCTGCCACATAATCCAGAAAATGCCCGGTTTGTGTAGCGAAAGGAACCCCTTTAATCCTCTCCATTATCAAAACATCATTGTTTTCGACACGCAAACGAGCCTGTTTTTCATAAACAATCTCATTACTTATAAGAAACTCAATCGATTCCTCCTGCCCCATCACCATTGGTTGAAATGAAAAACCAAGGTTTGCAAAATCGATCAACATCCTTCGCTCATGCTCAAGATAGAACCCTTTTTCACAAAAATACAGAGGGTTATCCCCAACTCCCATGCCCAGGAGTTTGATACACCATTCAGACTTCGGATTACCATAAAGAGCACTCTTAAAACCTGCAGCAAACCGAAACCACCCCTTATCGTAAAGTCCTTTCAATAAATCATCATAAACCCAATAAGAATGAGGCAGATTTTTATATTTTTCATCTTTATCGATGCACCTGATTTCATATTTTTCGCGAAGCAACTCATCTAGCCCCGGTTGTAATTGTGTTTTATGTTTTTTCACCAATTTACCCTTTTCATTTATGCTAATTATATATTATTAAAAATTAAATCAAAAAGACTGCTTATGCTTTGGTTCTGCTTCGTATTAAGAACTACGGAAATCTCACCCCGGAGTATGTTTTTGACAAATAAGCTTTCGACTCCAGAGTAATTAAGGAAATTAAGAATCATTCCATACAGTAACTGTTTAAAAGTGATTCCAGTTTTTCTGCTTTTTGCTTATGTTCTGAGCTCTCAAAATTTCCATATTCCATCATTTTTACAAGTTCAAAATACAATTCCGGCATCTTAAGTATATCATTCAATTGCTCTTTAATCCATTTGTCATAAGCAATCGGATAAATCCGTTTGGAAATAAAGAGTGCCTGAAGAAATTCTCCAATCGCATGATAAAGCCGGTTAAATGCTTGAAAATACAATTGTCTTTGAACATACAATGGAATATGATGCAAATTGTTCAGGCAATACTTACTAACCATCTCAAGTCTTTCTTTTCTTTTGTTTTCGTTATAAAAAGGCAACCATTCTGATTTCAAATCATCATAGTAAGTGTCTCTCTTAAAAAGAGGTATTGAATATGCTAAAAAATTACCTATCTGCAGCTCAAAATCATCCGGTCCGGATGTCCAGTTATGATTACCATCCTTGAAATCCCCATCTATAAATTCCAGATCAACATGACTGTATTTTCCTGTTTTTATAAGTTCTCTATAAAGGGGATTACCTTCATATTCCTTATACCAGGATTCTTCCATCTCTTTTCTTTGGTTAATCTGCAGTTGCGGTTGGAAAAGTATAGCTATGTCCAGACAGCTGTCTTTTGATGCTTTTCCTCTTGCACAGGAGCAGGTCAGTAAAACCGCTTTGACATATTTATTTTCAGAAAAGAAGCTGGTGATTTCCAAAGCAGCTTGTTTATGCGCTTCAGTCGGATATTGATTTTCCATATTGATTATCCGCAATCTCTTTAGATAATGGTAACTTGTGATTAAGTAGTAGTCTTTGCATTTTTCATAATAACAGTTGAAAACTGATATTGCAGGAGTAGATTAACCGCAGACTTATTGATATTCATTTTTTTTACATATTCAACTCATGTTTTATTCTCAATTAAATCGGTTAACTTGAGGACAATACAGATTCTGACAAACATTAATCAGATATCGGTTTCATTATGGGAAAATAATTAAATACTCAATGGTGAGAAAGCTTTACCCGCTTTTTCATGGACAGGATCTAAACCTACATAATTTTTTCCAATTCCCTCCTGGATTTATCACTCAGCTCATCCAAACTGTTTATAACATATTGATTCCCCACAACATCCCGTATCATTAGCCCGCCACCAGGAATTTTTCTTATTGACGTGTAAGGGTTTTTTATCACAAATTTACATTTTCCCTTATTTGTAATCACCTCAAAATATCGATTACCCTGAAATACTTCAGTACAGATAATTTCAATGATTTCAGGTTGGAAATAGTTCTTCTCCAGCTCATCCTCCACAATAGCCCTGGAGTGTGGATCCAGAACATGAGGTCCATCGATTATCAAATATTCCCTGCCACTACTGATAAAAGAGATCTCTTTACCTTTCCCGCTCAGCGGCCTGGTCCACCTAAGCTTCACCGGTAATGCTTTTTTTTCAGAATTTCCCGCAAAAACCTGATCATTGACTTTAAATAATCTTATATTATTGATAAACTACCCTCCCCAGACAACCGATTGCAATGCATTAACACTGTTGTATGATCGGACCATCTCTGCATATATTCCATCAAGCTCAATAAGCTCATCATGAGTTCCTGTCTCCGCAATTTTCCCTTCAGATAAAACCATCAACCTGTCTGCGTTACGTAAAGTGGATAACCGATGCGCAATAGCAATGGTTGTCCGCCCCTTTATCAGGTTGGAAATTGCATTCTGAATATGCTGTTCAGTCGAAGCATCCACCGATGAAGTTGCTTCATCCAGAATTAGAATAGGCGGATCATGTAGAATTGCTCTGGCAATTGCAATACGCTGTTTCTCACCTCCTGAGAGCCGCTCTCCGCCTTCCCCAACCATAGTATCGTACCCATCGGGTTTGTTTACTATAAATTCATGAGCGTAAGCGGCACGCGCAGCCTGCAAAATCCTGTCGAACGATACGTTCTCCATGCCATAAGCAATATTTTCTGCAATTGTCCCATTGAACAGAAATGGTTCCTGCATGACTATTCCGATATTTGACCGTAACTGTTCAATCTTCATTTTGTCAACAGGGATTCCATCTACAAGAATCGATCCGGAATCAGGTTCAAAAAATCGTATCAATAGATTGATAATTGTACTCTTGCCTGCTCCAGACCTTCCTACAAGTCCTATAATTTCTCCGGGTGTAATATTAAAGTACAGCCCCCTTATAACCTCTTTTCCCCGCTCGTAACTGAAGTGAATATTGCGGAACTCAATTTTTCCCCTGATTTTATTCAATGATATGCATTTATCATTATTCTTGTTTTCAGGAATTGTATCCAGAACTTCAAATATTCTTTCAGCTCCGGAAAAAGCATGTGTCATCCAGTTTAAAACAACAGAAAACCATTGTAGCGGACCATAAAAAAGCCAGATATATCCTACAAATGCCATAAGGTCTCCTAAAGAAAAACTGCTTCCAGCACCATTCATCCTTGCCCCGAAAAACCACACCAGTGAGACCCCCAGTGACATGATCCAGAAAATCGTTTCATTGAAACTTCCGGTGATAAGCTGAGTTTTAATTCTGGTTGAGGCAAGTTCCTCATTAATGTTATTAAATAAACCGATTCTGTGATTCTCTCTGGAACACGCCTTTACAGCTCTCAAACCGAAAATAGATTCACTCAAAATCGAATGAAGATGTCCAATAATCGTACCTTCCCGTAAAAACAATGGATGCAGCTTTTTCCAGAACCAGCTTGTTCCAAATATCAATAAAGGCAAAGGTAGTATAACAGCCAATGTCAATTTCCAGTTTAAACTTATCATAATCGCGCCAACAATTATAAATGTCAAACTATTTATAATCAGAAACGGTAGTCCGTCAACCAGAAAGTGCTGCAGCTCTTCTGTATCATGCATTATACGACCAACCAGCTCTCCAGGTTCCCGCCGGTTGAAAAAACTTAATTTCAGATGCTGAAGCACGCCGTGCAGCCGACTCCTCAGATCAGACACAATTCTGCTGCTTATCCATGATGATAATCGTATATTAATAAGCCTGGTCAATAGAAACAGTATGCCTGTTGCAATCATAGCACCTGTATAATAGATCAACCTGTCTTTGTTTCCATTTCCTATGACATCATCTACAATACCTCTGGTCAGATATGGCGGCAGTGCCTGTAATATCACTCCTGCAGCAGTTACAAACAATAACAATATGAGTGATTTCCTGTAAGGAAATGTCAAGGATACAATTCTTTTTAGAATTTTTATTCTGGGAACACATCTGGGACAGTTGCACGAACGCTCCGGTAAGGGAGATCCGCATTTTTTACAAAAACTGTCAACTGTATTATCAGGAAAAACCAGTGGGTGGCTCTTGAGATAGTCATTTATCAGACGGGCTGCTTTTGTAAATAATTCAACCAGATGATTTGAATAATAAACCAGGTGAAAAACTCCGGTTTTTGTTTTTACAGAAATTCTTCCACTGCCCACCAGTTCATCAGTAAACACCTCCAGAATATCTTCAAGATCGTACCTGCAGATTATTTCATTTTTTCCGGCAACAATAAGTTTTTTGTCAGTAAGTACCAGATATTCAACACCGAACTCTCTATCATTAGTTAAATCAGAATGTTGAACATAGACAATTGCGCCGGCTTGCGTCAGGATGCATTTCTTTACTTTTTCAGGAATGGATATTGGACAATCCATTAAAATTTCTCCAGCTATTTTAAAGATAATGGTCAATTCTACTGTGTTACTGTTATTATTTTATCTAAAAAAACTACATTTAAAATCAGATATAATCAGAAAGAATACCCTATAAAAGGTAATACTGTAGAATAATTAATACCTGATTCGGACAATTCTTTACGATAAATCGCACAGAGCCCTTTATATTAACAGATCTGCAGCTTTGAAGATCATCCCTGCATCGTGATAGTCGAAAAGCTGTATGCCCGATAAGCAAAGAGGTCAAAGCGCGATGCTTTTAAGAATAGTCCGATTCAGGTAATAATTAGTTTTTTAGAAGCTGGTACTGCACCCATGGCAATTGTTATAACCAGCATTGTTTTCCGATAAGATCAGTGTGGAAAAATTACGGAAGACAGAAGGGAAAATTGCATCCCTTTCGAACTGGTAATTTAAAAATCAGCTTTTAACATTTGATATTCAGTGTACATACTGGATAAACCAGTCAACAGCCAATCTGGCAACTTCATCCAATGCACCTGGTTCTTCAAAAAGATGTGTCGCCCCAGTGACAATCTCCATTTTTCTTGCAGGTACTCTAAGTAATTCCAGCGCACTTTTATTCATTTCAATCACCTGATAGTCATCACCACCTACAATCAACAACGTCGGAGCACTCACTTTCTTCAGATATGCTTCTGCCATATCAGGTCTGCCACCTCTGGATACAATCGCTTTTACTTCTGGTCTGTTTATTGAGGCTACCAGTGCAGCCGCAGCTCCGGTACTTGCACCAAAATAACCTATAGGTAACTTATCAATCTCCCTGTTTTCACAAACCCAGTCGGTTACATCTCCCAAACGCCCTGCCAGCAGCTCAATATCAAAACGAAGCTGAGCTGTTACCAGATCAGTAGCCTCTTCTGAACGGGTGAGAAGATCAAAAAGAAGGGTCCCATAGGCGCCTTTGTTTAAGTATTGGGCAACAAAACGGTTTCTTGGACTGAATCTTCCACTACCACTTCCATGCGCAAATAATATAAGCCCCTGCGCATTCTCCGGTATATACAAATTACCGTCAAGCATAACATCCTGATTCATAAGCGGAATTCGGATTTCATACTCTTTCTCTCTTTCAAAAGCCATTGCATCAACCTCCCCAATAAAGAATCAATAACGCCTTAATCTGCCCTTAGATGTAATCATAACCTGACTTGCTGAATTACTTGCCATAACACCCACCTAAGCGATATTTGTGCATACCTGTATTCGTCGCAATAAAGTTTTAAATATCCAGAATGACATGCGCACTCCACAACTGTCCATCTGTGGAAACTGCGAAATCATGAAATGTGACTGCCTTTACATCAGCAGCAAGTTTGTGACGATTTTGACATATCGGCTCACCTCTGGCAATTGCTTTGAACCCAAACAGGTTCTCATTATTAGTAATTTCCACATCATTCAACCTTAACAGAAGCCTGGCAGCATCTTTATAATAGATAATTTCCTGAAGAACATCGAAAAGAAGAAAATCAAGAGCATCATTACTCAGTTGCACTGATTTTGATTCTACATTTCTGATAGAATCAAGATCTTCCACCATTACATTAAGAAGAGCATCCGCTGATTCTATAAAAAGCTCTTCAACCGTATTTGCCCATGCATCAAAAGCAATATCAGCTGTAGCGATATTTTCCAGATACCTATACGGCACAGCCTTCTTATCCTTTAATGTTACCAATGGGTGTAAATCTTACCACTGGTTTACAGGTGCCAGCTTCCGAAGCAGCCTCAATAACATCATCGATATTTTTATATGCCGGACCGGCTTCTTCCGCAAAACCGGAATACGAGGCAGTTTTTGAATAAATCCCATGCAAACCCATGTTTTTCTGAATTTCTTTACCTCTGAATAATTTGCGGGCAGCCCTCCTGCTCATCACCCGTCCACTGCCATGTGTGGTGGAAAAAAACGAATGACTTCCGTTTTTAACTCCAGCCAGCAGATACGATCCACTTTCCATGCTTCCACCTATTATCACCGGTTGACCAACATTTTTATATCGATCAGGAATCCCCTCCATTCCAGGACCGAATGCCCGGGTTGAGCCCTTGCGATGTATAATCAATTCTTTCTGTATTCCATCTATTGTATGTTTCTCAAGTTTTGCGGTATTATGTGCCACATCGTAAACCTGATGAATATGCATCTGTGAAATTTCTTTTCCAATTACCTTCGAAAATGCCTGACGGATATGATAAAGAATCATTTGTCTATTGGCGAATGACATATTTACAGCACATTTCATTGCGCCAAAATAGTCCTGACCTTCAGGTGAATTAAAAGGAGCACATGCCAGCTCACGGTCAGGCAGAAAAATCCCGTATTTTGAATTCATAACCTTTAGAAATCTCTGAAGATAATCGGTTGCAATCTGATGCCCGAAGCCTCTGCTTCCGCAATGAAACATTACAGCAACCTGATTTTCGAGTGTGATTCCGTAAATTTCCGCAAGAGTTTTATCGAATATTTGGTTTACACCAGCAATCTGAATTTCCAGATAATGATTACCTGATCCTAAAGTACCGATCTGATTAATCCCACGCTCAACAGCCCTTTCACTTACCTTGTCTAGTTGTGCACCTGATATACACCCGTTCTCTTCTGTTCTGTCTACATCCTCCTGTGTACCATACCCCTCCCTTACACACCACCTGGCCCCCTCTACTAATATCTGCTCAAATTGTTTTCTATTTAGTATTACCCTTCCATGTTCCCCAACTCCTGATGGCACACTGTAAAAAAGATGATCAACGATTTTATTTATATAAGGTTTTATTTCATCATGTGTGAAATCAGTCACCACTAAGCGCATTCCGCAATTTATATCGAAACCTATTCCTCCGGGAGATATTACCCCATCCTGGCTGTCTATTGCTGCAACACCTCCAATGGGAAATCCATATCCCAGGTGCCCGTCAGGCATACACAACGCATATTTGATTATCCCAGGCAACATCGCCACATTGGATATTTGTTCAAATACACCCTGATCCATTTGCTTTATAAGATTTTCAGTAGCAATGATTCTGGCCGGAACACGCATTCCTGGCTTATAATTTCGGGGTAACTCCCAAATCGCATTACCGATTTTTTCTATCTGCGGTGGAATCATTATCAATCCTATATTGATAGGAAATTACAAGTGCCGGATCACACCAGACACACCATGCAATTCTCTAGGCCAGTATCAACTCATTTTTCACATCCAAAACTCCTGTTGTGTTCCTTGCCGCATACTCAGCTGAATAGTAGGCATTCCAGTGAGGCACTTTACCTGTAAGGGTCACCACTCCTCTTTGTACCGCAATTGTGACATACTCTACATTAATAACTGACATTCTCTGAAGAGCTTCGCGAATCTGCTGTGCAACAATATCATCATCTCTATCCACTGAAGGTGTAACTGTAAGATCATTAATGATCTGAAGAACTCCCGGTATATTTGAAATAATTTCCGGACAACGGACCTTACTCCAATATGAATCTACAGAACCGTACAGGGTTACAATACCCTTGTCCACATTTACTTTTATCAGCTCCGATCTTATATTTCGATCCATCTTTACAGTATTGAGAACATTTTCCCTTACAGTTGAATCTGTAATTACAGGCATATCACCCGGATATTGAATGCGGATTCTGTTCTGTACATCTTTAACATTTTCAATACTTCTGACTGCATTTTCCGCAGCATTCAGAGCTGCTAAAGAGGAGACCGTTCCGGAAAGATGCACTGTCCCCTCATCAATCTCCACAATAATCCTTTTTGCATCGATACGGCTATCCATTAAAAGCTGGTCTCTTATTTTTCTTAAAGTTTCTTGCTGATCTGACACATTCTACCCCTTTAAAAAAGGACAATTAAACCGTAGGTGATAAGGGAGTGGTAGGTTCCTGACCAAATAACTCCACGAATTCCGCCGGAAAATCACCCAGAATCTCTTTTTGCAGCCCCGGGGTAATAGTCCTGTTTACCATATTCATTACGACTCGCGACCAGCGTACCGCCTGATGATACCTTATTTTTGCACGTGCCCCCACCCTGGTGTAGTACTCTTCCAGTGAAAACTGAATACTGCTGGATCTCTCAGTCAGATATTTTTTAAGCTGGTTAGGAAGCTGAGAACGAAGCTTATCGATCATAGCCGGATGCATCCTTTCACCCAAAGTCGATAAACTTGCCTCCACCACAAGCTCGGTCTGCTGCAAAGATGGAATATTTCCACTCTGCATTACCCCATCCATAAATTGCTGATACTGCATCGCACTCCCCTTGTAATGAAGAACAAACTGAAGTTTAATTGAGGCCAGTTTATATTTTCACAGAAGCAAACGACAAGCCGTAGTGTCTCTTGGGTTGGCAGAGAATTTGCTATAAATTAGCAGATTCTTATTTCGATTTTTAATGTGGTGTTTATCAGTCAGATTTTATTCTTAGCCAATCAGCATCCGATTAACAATTGAGATATTTTTTCCGGTCAAAACATCTTTTGCAGCATTGTTGACCTGGTTATATATCAAATGAAGAAACGATACAATCAAAAGAAGGAAATTTGAGTATTCTTTAGGTAAGATATTAAATCACAGTAATATTAAAAATCAACAAATGTGGAAACAATTGTTGAAGGTGTAATAAAGGAGGAATGGAATTGCATCGCCAAATCAATTCCCACATTTGTACGATCAATTTTTTTGTCAAAACCCAGCCCGACACAGAAAGTATTCCAGTTGGTTTTTATATAATCTTCGTCTCTATTGCCTCCCAGCTTTTTAAAAAAATACCTGGCATCGCGATCACTAAAAGCATAACCCAGCCTTAAAGACAATATGTTTTTGTATATACTTATATCAACTGCTGGTTCGAAATTAAAATAATCCCCCACTTTTTTATTGACATCAAGAGTCAATCGCATGGAGGAAAGCTGCAGCCCCACATAAGATACACCTGCTTCAAAGGTAAATGGCATATCATATCGCTTTTCATCAAAACCCTTGAAAACAAATCCTGCGTTTCTGATTGCAGCCCCGAATGTGAAACGATTTCTCAAGGCACTATACAAAATACCACCATCAAAAGCAACCGCCTTTGTACTGTAAATAGTATAACCGTCATCTAAACGGTTATATAAACCCTTGAGGCTTGCTCCTACAGACAAATCTTTTCTGATTCTGTATCCCCAGCTCAATCCACCGGTCAAATATTGAGCTCCACCTGTTTTACCAGTAAAAACCGGTTCTCCATCCAACTCATCAATTACTTCATCAATTTGTGCATTCACCCCGCAGATTTGGGCAGAAAACACCCCCCATTGCCTCAAAGAACGGCTATACACTATCGGTGCCCCCCAAACCCCATCAACGATAGTCCGGTAACCAATAAAAGCCTGATTCTTATTCACAGAAACTGTAGCAGCAGGATTTGTCATCACTGCAGCCGCACCTTCAGTAACCGCTACTGCAGCTCCAGCCATTGCTGCCGAACGACCATCAAAATCGATATTAAGATTGGGAAAAAGCGTAGCTTCAGCTTTAACAGAGCTCTGTAAACAAACGATTAACGCAATCACAATCCCGGGGATAAAAGAAAATATGCTGTGATTCATATAACTAACTCTTTAATGATTCCTTTTTCAAGCGCTCATAGTGAATAGAAAAATAATTCCTGTCATCTATCCTCAACTCAATACTTTGTGCTAACTGCTGGTTAATTCCGTTAAAAATTAAACTCCAACCCTGATTTCGGGTATTCTGAACCGATAAACGGGTTAGCTGAGAACTTTTATTTTGAATTTGAGCAACTATTTCCATCGAATCCACTCGCCAGAATAAACGCGAAACCCGCCTGCCCTGAGCAACCGAATCGGGAGCCTGACTTAATATGTTAAAGCTCTGAGGAACTCTTCCGGTTAAAATACAGATAAAATCCCTGAAAGTGAGATCCTGCACAACAATAAATGGAATAGAATCAACAACCGAATCCAGAAAAAAATGATTGGAACTTTTACCATCAGAAATTTTTCCCTGCAGACTGTCTGCATCAATAGACGCTACCAGCCCGCCGAAAGGAGAATAGGCCGAGGCATTGAAAAAATCGTTTTTCCAGTCTATATCTATGGACCCGTTATATCGTCGTCCATCTACTGATACTGCCAGTTGGCCAAATCCATAAATTCTTTTGAGCAGTTTATCTTTAAAGCAGAAAAAATCATCTGTAAGGTGATTGTCAAAGTTAACTGCAGGATGAGTTGTACATGAAACTGTTAACAAGGTTAATGCAGCCAGGGAAAAAAATATCGTCCGGATAATCATTTCTGCTCATTCTTTTTTAATATCTCTTCAATCCGGGAAATTTTGCCCTTGATCTGCTCAGGAGCTTCATAATCAAATTCCAGGCTTTTGCGGTATGCTTCCAAAGCAGCTTTCAGTTGACCTTTTTTCTCCAAAATATCTCCAAGATGACAGAAAATGGTGGGATCATCTTTAATATTTTCGATAGCCTTGTTGATGTAATGATAAGCGCTGTCAAATTGAGCATTCTGATAAAAAATCCAGGCATACGAATCAAGGAATGCACCATTGGCCGGTTCAGCTTGCAAAGCAATCTCCAAAAGTACTTTCGAACTGTCCAGATTAATCCCTTTCTCCGCCCACATGTAACCAAGATAATTGCATGCAGCTGGATCTCCCGGATGCAACTGGAGTACCTTTCTGAAAGCTATAACAGCCGAATCAATCTGTTTATTTCTCTCAAACGCACTCCCCAGCTCAAACCAGCTGTAAACATTTAAGCTGTCCTGCAATATTGATTTACGATAACTGGTTATTGCTTTTTTATATTCCTTCTTTAAACTCATCACCATGCCATGCAACTGCCAGCCAACCTGACTTTCGGAAGAACTTTCCAGAAACCTGTTTGCAATTACCTCTGCTGCATCGTAATCTTTTTCCCTGATATTAATATAACAGAGCTCTTTCCATGCATCATCAAAATCATTCTTTAAAGATATCGACTTTTCCAGTTCAAGCCGGGCCAGATCGTTTTTCTTTTCAGCCGAAAAAACCAGTCCCAGATAATAGTGCAGTTCATAATCATACATGCCGTCTGCAAGCAAACTGTTTATCAGATTCTCAGCATCCTCAAACTGTTTGTTATAGTAGTATAAAAGAGCAAGTGTTTTTCCGTAAACCTGCCCGTATGAAGTCGATTTGTAAAGTTTCTCGTAACAGCCAATCGCCCTGGGAAAATCACTTCTACTCATGTATACCTGTGCAATACTGCGCAATGCATCCTCATGAAGAGAATCTTTGGATAATGCAGATTCAAAAAGCGTTAGTCCGCCTGTAGTATCATTATTGTAGATTCTTGATGTCCCCATCATCACAAGCAGTTCTGCTGTTTCACCGATCTTATCCTTTATAGAAGAAAACAGACTGTCAGCTTGCTCAAACCGTTTTTCGCTGATAAGCAGTTTTCCGATTTTAAAACCAATCTGATAGGCATCTGTTTGCATCTTATAAAACTCAAGATAATAATCGATAGACTTGCTCAAAACACCCAGAGATTCATAGATTAACCCCAGAGTATATAATTCCTCCTCGGACTTCTCTACAATACTCTCAAGCACCTCAGCCGCTTTATCCATTTTACCCATTTTCAGATAAATGGTGGAAACAATCCTCCTGGTTTCGCTATCCAGTTGACTGTTGCTTTTTTCACCTTTGGCAAGCAATAGCGCCTGGGTATATTTCTCTGTTTCAATATATTTTCGAATCAATTCGTTTCGAAGAATCTTAGAGGTGGGATCCAGCTCATAAGCCATCTCATAAAACCGCTTCGCAGATTCATCCAGTCCTCTGCGTTCAGAGTCACGCGCCTGAATGAAATATTCGTGAGCTCTATCTGCTGAATTAGCTTCCGGCTTAATTTCCGTTGTGGGACGAATTACAGGAAATGTGTGTGTAACACAACCTGTGATTGTCAGAGAAATAATTATTAAGGCAATAAAATATGGAATCTTTAAACAGTGCACATATTACCTTTCCGGTCTGACCCAGTTTAAGTACGATTCAGATTGTCATTTATTGAAAAATCAATAGATGATCTGATCAACGAATCACAGAAACAACAAGATTAACCTTAGAATCCAAAGGTACTTTAGCACCGGGTGCAATCGATTGTGATATGATTGTACCTGGCAGAAGTGCCGGGTTGTTCTTGTATTCGATTTTTCCCAACACTAAACCACTATCCTCTATTAATTTCTTAGCTGAACCAATACTCTCTCCAGCCAGATTGGGCATTTCGGTGTGAGTCGGTTTTGGACCCTTGGAAACGTACAGATCAACCTCTAACTCCCTGGAGGTAGTCGTACCGCTTGCAGGAAATGCATCAATAACCATATCAACAGCTCTTTCTTCAGAAAAAATCTTCTTGATATTACCCAGGGTAAACCCATTCTTTTTAAGCTCGATTCTGGCCTGACGTTCAGAAAGATTCCTTACATCAGGAATAACCGCAATCTCCTTGCCTTTACTGATAATCAAGGCGACTTTTCTTCCCTTTTTAACCTTTTCTCCATTTTCAGGAAATTGACTAATCACACACAGGTCCGGAACCTGATTATCATATTCTTTACTGCGGATCTCAGTTAGAAGTCCTGCCTTGTAAAATTTTTCTCTGGCTTTTTCATACTCCATACCCTTTACATCAGGAACTTCCACAACATCTCTGTTTACACCCACAACTTTTGGCATTAACAGATGATCAACAATCAAAATGCCGCTTATAATGCCAATTATACCTGCTATAAAGGCCCCCGGTAAAATGTATTTCCAGAAAATTTTCTGCGGTATGCTAATAAGGATATTTTTCTTCATGAGAAAACCATCATCTTTCTATGCACAATTCAAATTATCAGCGGTTCATTGTAAAGTCAGTCAGGTAGAATGAGATCTTTCAGGAATAATCGGCATCTGCCTTTCAATTCAACACACACTTTCAGCCATAACGCTCCAGACTGCACTCCCTTCACCAGCCACATTTCTGGTAATCCGGATTCATGAATGCAGTCTTATCTCCAACATTCCTGAATTAAACTGAAAAAGGAAAATAATAAGGAAGTTTCAGGAATGCCAAATGAGTGTAAAATTTCTGACACTCCAATTATTCTTGAAGAGCATGGTTTGGCAGATCATTATCAGGAAGAATCCCCAAAGGAGCTGGAGGTTCCGGCTTTGTTGCCAAATAATAGACAAGCGCCCCTATACCGACCACTCCTACCCCGGCAGACGATAACAAAATAATTTTCTTGGTGTTATCTTTAACGGTATACTTATCTATTTTTGAAAGATCAGTAGTCCATTTGTAACTGAACGAGATTATGCTGAATTCATCATTAACATGAATTTCAGGCACAGCTTCTAAATCAAATATGACTTTTATTCTATCCCTATACTCAGGTTTTAATCCACGAATATCCTTGTTTATATCAATTTTACCCTCTTCAATATTAAAGCCCTTAATTGGAGCTTCTGATACTGAAGCTACCGGTGACGACCCGGTTTTGGTATCATGAAATTCAAATACCAGCTTCTTCTCTCTACTCTTTATTTCCCAAAAATAGCTGGTAGGCTTATCACGGAAAATAAAATATACCGAAACCAATTTTTCATCTGGGATCTGCCCCTGTTCAGTAGTGATCTGAATTCCTTCTATTATGGCATTCTGAACCACACTTTCCTGAATCTCACTGGATTGGTAGGAATCAGTACCAGATTTGTTTTCTGGCATATCACTGGGAGTGGTTGAGGAAGAACTGCTGCTCCCATTTTGCAATTGGGGACTTTCCTGCGGATCATCTGGTAGATCCCACTCAATTTCATTATTATCCTGATTAATCATCCCACCAAAGGGATCACCTCCAAAAGGATCTGTTCCATCTTCCTTTTGGGTTCCGCTTTCGCTTCCGGTATCCAATTCTTGAGCCAGAACAGTTATCTCAAATGCAGGTAACCAGACTAATAAAAACACACTGATGAATTTAAACGGTATAGTTCTCATTAAACACCTCAGATCATTAATCCCTTAAAATATCCTATAATTGCGGCAAAATCAAGCCTATTCATCATCAGTAACAGCAATGAATCGAAATAAACATCAGTTCAATATCATTTCTGGTCAAAGCTTATATTGTAACTAAAATATAATCCGGATTGCTTACGATTACTATGCTTATACTTTTGATTCTACTAATATGTTACTCAGTTTTTCTATCCTGGCTGATATTCATACTCCTGGTTAATAAACCAGCTCGCAATTTCAACCGTTCATCTCTTCCGGTATCGATCGTAATTCCTTTTCGAAACGAACAGGATCATCTCAATACACTGCTTCTATCACTGCAGGACCAATCATACTGCGGATCATTTGAAGTATTGTTAATCAATGATGGTTCTACCGATCAATCAGTCGAAGTTATCCGCAATTTTCAAAAGCATAGTAAAATTATGATTTCACTGCTGGATTCCACCTATAACCCTGAGCGCAAACTGACCAGCAAACAACAGGCGCTGGATTTTGGCATTAATCATACCAGACACGACTGGATAGCCTTGACCGATGCCGATATGAAACTTCATCCTGACTGGCTGAACTTATTAATGAACAGTACAAAAGATAATCCGGCTTTGGTATTTGGACATACTTCATTGGTAACCGATAATACATTGTTTAATAAAATTCAGGCTTTTCAGCTGGATTTTCTTTTCTCTGCAGCATTCGCATTTTTTAAGGCTGGAATAACCGGATCATGCATGGGCAATAACATGCTCATCTCAAAACAGGCATATCTGAAAGCAGGCGGCCAAAAAGCAATTGGATTCAACATAGCCGAAGACAGAGCACTATTAAATCTTTTCAGAAAGAAAAATTCAGTCATCAGCTGCACTGATCCTTTCAAACCCCTGGCCCTTACTTTCCCCTGTAACAGCTGGAAACAGTTCTTCCATCAATTCTGCAGATGGGCCAAAGGCGGATTTGTATGGCGCTCAACTCTTTTTCTAATCGGCATTCTTTTCTCCATCCAAAACTTGTTGCTACTTTCCTCAATTTGCTTAATATTGCCACCACTTCTTTCTTCTGTAGCAATTGGGAATTTCATACTCACCTGGCTTTTTACCGCAGCAAGTTTCAGACGAATATTTTCTGATCAAAAATTCCATTTTTTCCCGTTTTTTTTCCTTTTCCTGCTGTTTGAAACCATCTTTTTCTTTTTTTCGATCCTATTCAGATTCGATATAGAATGGAAAGGCCGTAAGCTGAATCACTGATGAAACCAATTCTTTTACACTATTATCTCACCAACAGATGCAACTGTCGATGCAGTTTTTGTCAGATCTGGCAGGAATCACCAAAAAATCAATGCCAAAACAGAAGACGTACTCAGAAATCTTTCAGATGCCAGAGATGCCGGCTGCAAATTTGTGGATTTTACCGGCGGTGAACCGCTTCTTCATGAAGATCTGCCACTTTTACTCTCAGAAGCAAAAAAGCTGGGATTCATAACATCTGTAACTACCAACTGCCTTCTCTTTGCAAAAAAAGCGGACAAATTAACGGGTAAAATTGATCTTTTACACTTCAGTATCGATGCGGATTCACCGGAAATTCATGACCAGTTGCGTGGTGTCCCCTCATATTCAGCTGTAATGGAAAGCATTGAAATTGCACTTAAACACAGGCTTTACCCTGACCTGCTTTTTACCTACACAAACGAAAATATCGAATATTTTGAGGGCATTTATAGTTTGGCCAAAAATAAAAAACTGATGGTAATACTGGACCCGCTGTTTAATATAAACGGCATCGATACTGTAAAAGAAATCACTCACCTTAAAGCTTTGAACTTTTCTAAGCGAAATGGTGTTTACCTCAATCGCGCACACCTGAAAATCCGTCAAATGGGAGGAAACCACATTCGTAATTCTCTTTGCCGGGCAGTGGAATCCACAATCGTCATTCTTCCTGATAATCGTCTGGCCTTACCCTGTTTTCATCACCGAAAAGAGCTCATTAGCATCTCAAAAGAGCTTAAAACCATTCTAAATTCAGAAGAACGGAATGAAGCCCTGCGCCGCCAGGGTAAATATTCTTTTTGTGAAAAATGCCACATCAATTGTTATTTTGACCCTTCCTACGTTTTTATGCGCAATTCTCTTTCAACGCTTTCTTTGATTTCCAAATTCAGGTATTCGTGGACAAAATATGTGCTATACAAAAGACCCTGGCCAATATTCCGGCTTTTTTAATTAAAAAATCGTATAGTTTAATAACTGGAAATTAACAGAGCTGTTTCATAAAACGATTATACCTGAGCGCCCGATGAGTCTGGCAATATTGTGCATTTGAAAATTTTATATACAATTAGATCTGAAGACCGGTAAATTATACGGGTATTCATAAAACTTGAACAATCAAGCCCTTTGCACCTCGGCGTGCTTATCCTATCCATTCACAACGATTACATGATTTTGAAAAAATTGGCGTACTACCTATGTAATTCTGTTGCTTATGGTTTATTTCTGTATTAATTTATTAGACAACTTTAAAGGGTTATTACATAGATAATTAGTATTTTAACGGACTGTTTAATCGAATAAATTGTTTTTTTCAGCAGTGGTGGAGAATTAAAAAATGAAACAAGTCACTAAAAAAATTTCATTCTTTTCTTTGCTGCTTTTTTCCTTTCTTCAGGTCACAGAATCTGCGATCATCAATGTTCCTGATGGTGCGACATCGATCTCGGCAGCACTCTCTTCAGTTAATAAGGGTGATACCGTTGTGGTTGCCCCGGGTTACTACAGGGAACATCTTTTCATTCCCGCATCTGTAGTACTACTCTCAAAATCAACATTCAAAGCAGTTATTGATGGAAATGGTCGCGGCACCATCATCACAATGGGCACATCTTCTACCATTTGCGGCTTCGAGATTAAAAATGGAACCATAGGGGTTTTCTCCACATCATCCAACTCTACCATAACACAATGCAGAATTGTTTTCAATCAACAATCCGGAATTATGTGTGTAGGTAATCTTCCCCGCATCGAGGATAACATAATCGCCTACAACAGAGGATCCGGCGTGCAAGGTTGGGATGTCAGATCAACATCCGCATCTATCAATCATAACACTATCGCCTTCAATTCAAATCACGGAATCTCTCTTGGAGGAAATTCAAGCATAATCGTTGAAAACAACATCATCGCATTCAATAATCAGTTCGGGTTAAAACCTTCAAGTGAAGCGGTCAGAGTTTTAATGTTAAATAACAGTATCTTTCAAAATGAACAATTTTCCAACGTTTTACCTTCCGATAACTTTTCCTTTGATCCTTTGTTTAAAGATCCAGTACATTTAGATTTCTCTCTGAACAAAGAATCTCGCTGTATTGGAAGAAGCACAGATAATCAGGATTTAGGAGCAAGACTTGTTTATTAAAAAATTTCACCATAAACCGGGGAGCATTTTTATGGGTAAGTATTTAGTTGGCAGGGCATTTAAGCTGTGTTTAGCTTTGGCGGCCGGACTTTTGATTCCGACTACAACGCTTGCAGTTTCAATTCAAGTGCCCTCAATGGGTGTCAAATCTATTTCTGAAGCCATGATGAGAAGTAGAAGCGGTGATACCATATGGGTAGCTGATGGAGTCTACAGAGAACACGTTCTGATCGCACCGGGAGTCACTCTGATGGCTCGTTCTACTTTTAAAGCAGTTATCGACGGTGGTGGCAGAGGTACTGTTGTTACAATGAGTAAGAATACTACCATATCCGGTTTTGAAGTCCGAAACGGAACTATCGGTGTCTTTTCCAATGGTGCTGGCAGTGCCATCATCTCCTGCAGAATTGTTAAAAACTGGCAGACTGGAATAATTGTGGTTCGTCAACTTCCTCTGATTGAGGATAACATAATAGCTTTCAACCGTGGATCTGGTTTTCAGGGTTGGGATGTGCGTTCAACCAATGCCTCAATCAACCATAATTCTATTGCCTATAATGGCAATCACGGTATCTCAATAGGTGGACATTCTGAAATCATTCTGGAAAACAATGTTGTTGCACACAACGAAAGATTCGGTTTGAAAATTCTGTCCAGCGCAGAAAGAATCCAGGTTTCCAATAATAATTTCTACAGAAACCTTCCTAGTCCACGCCCGATCCCATCTGGTAACTTTACCTTTGATCCGGCGTTTATGTCCCCCAGAGCCAAACTGGATTTCAAGTCTGATCCTGTACAGTGCTGTAAAGCTAAAGGCACAGACAATCAAGAGTTAGGTTCACGAATAACATACTAATTTTAAGGAAGATAACATGATTAATTTTTTGAATCGTTTATTCAGAATTCCATTTCTGATATTTATTTTTGTCTGTGGTGCAGGACCTGTTTTCCAATTGTTTGCTGACGGCTTACCTGGTGAGCATCTCATCTCCCAGCGTTGGCATTACATTTTTTCAGCCCGTTCTGCACTGACAAACCCCAGCTTTATCAATGAAGAAAACTATTTATCTTTAAAATACGCTTTCAACTCCACCCTGAGCGAATTTCAAATCCATGAATTATCTGGTGTTTATCCCATAGGTCTATATCAGTCTGCTGGAATTAACTTTACCAGTCAGAATGTTAAAGCCTACGACCAGACAAATGATAAAGGCGAAATATATACCGATAGACCAAAAGTTGTTGATGGCAAAAACTTCGTTACTCTCAGCTATGCCAACAATTTCTGGAAAGGCTTAACTGTAGGTGCCAATATCAATACAAACATCACCTCCTTTATCGGTGAAACATCTCTAGGTTTTGGAGCTGACATCGGCTTGTCCTACAAACTTTTTACTCATCCGGCTATCGGTACTCATCTTTTAGGACTTGCTCTTCAGAATGTTTTCTTCTCTGGCGATGATGTGCTTCCCAGAACCTTCAGAGCATCTCTGAACTCAACTTACTGGGAAAGAAAAATCGAATCCACTATCGATGTAGCAGTAAAAGACTTAGGTACCGACAAAACTTTATGGCATCAAGATTCCACCCCTGGTTCTGAAATAGAAGTAAATGCAAAAGTCGGTGGATGGATCATGAGATTCGTCAACCTCTACGGAATTGTAAATCTCTCCGATGATGGTCTGGAAGGACTGGGTTTTGCCGGTGGATTGAATCTACCCTCAATTTACAATGGACGCGATGTCTCCTTTATTTTCCAATACATGAGTATAAAGGATAATGAGGGTGTAAAGGACAATGATGTCTCCAGCATCACTATGTATGGACGGGTTGATATTGGTAAACATCGCGAGGAAATCTATGCCCGCAGAATGGCCAAAAGATTTGACCTCAGACCAAATGATTTGTATACCAAAGCTATCGAACTTTATAACCAGGGTAACTACTGGGATGCCAGAAGTCTATTTACCGAACTGTTCGTGGAATATCCTGATTTCCCCAAAAACGACTGGGTCAGCTTTTTTATTGGTAGCTGTCAGGAAAACATGGACATGGGAGCTACAGCTGAAAAAGCATACCTCAAAACCAAAGAACAATATTCCAAAAGCTCTGCAGTCTCCTTCGCAGATCTGGGTCTTATGAGAGTCTTTTATCGCGACAACAGATACGATGCTGTCGAAAGTCAATTCAATGAACTCAACAAGCTTGGCGTTCCAGATTCCATTAAATATCATGGATACTACTACATGGGACAGGCTGAACTTAAACAAAGCAACTTCTCCAAAGCCAAACAGCTTTTCAATCTCATCCCGGAAACCCACCCGGATTTCCCTTTTGCTCAGCACTCAGCCGCAGTCGCAGATGCTATGCAGGATAACATCGATGGAGCTCTCTCCAGCCTTGAAAATGCAATCCAGTACAGTCCAAAAAACAAAGCTCAAAAAGAGATTATCGACCGTTCATTTGTTTTCCTGGGTTACATTTTCTTCGAACAGGTCGCTGCTCAGGAAGGTTCTCTTGCAAAAGCGGTTACCGCTTTGCGTAGTGTGGATAAATCTGGTTCCTATTACCAGGACGCACTGCTGGGATTGGGATGGACTGCACTTAAAGCTCGCCAGTGGGCTGATTGTGATAAAGCTGGTGCTGAATTGGCTTCAATAGCTGCCAATCCGGTTTTAAAAGCAGAAGGATTACTCTTGCAGGCTTATGCTGCCTCTATGAACAAAAATTATGGACCTGCTGTAAATTTCCTGAAATCTGCTTCAAAAGAGCTTTCTGGTTATACTCCACCACAACAAACCGAAATCGAAACTCTAAAAGCTGATTTCAGCAACATATCCGAACAGTATAATGAACTGGCAGAAAGATCCTATGAACTGGCAACTGCCAGACAATCTACAATTGTTGCTAAATCCATGGATAGCCTGCACACAATTCAAAAAAGTTTTCAAACCAAAATTAACGATTATTACAAAAATGTGCAGAATTTCGCCCGTTCCTCTTTCTTTGCACGCAACATAGAAACTGTTAAGGAAGATGTGGAATACGCACTGGCCAAATTCGAGAGATCCGCCGGTCAATCTAATATCCAGTCAAAAGATGCTGAACTTAAAGATGAGCTTGATAAACTTAAGGAACAGCTCAATGAAGAACTGGAAAGTGGTGGCAGTTCTGGTGAACCGGAAAGTAAAGAGAAACCGGTAGAAGAACCAGCACCTGATGAGGATTTCCCCGGTGAAGAGTAAAAAGTAGAACTCTTTCAGTTTAAAAAAGCCTCTCAATCGAGAGGCTTTTTTTTTAACATTTTATCTGGTTAGTAGCCCCATCCTGAAAACTGCACTTTTTTTATTCAGGTATTTAATTATTACTCATGCTTTTGAACTTCAAAAAACCTGGTCGAGTAATACTAAGATGAGTTAATTACGGATTTCCAGCCACATTGTATTAAACCTAAAATCCGCAATTGAATGCAGCGCATACGCGTAACCCATTGAGCCCTAAGCATTCACGCGTTTTGACCTTATCACCTTGTCGATAAGGCCTGTACCGCGTTCAAGGCTTATCATCTCAATATCATTCGTATCTGCATCCACCTCAACTACGGAATTTAGGATTAAAAATGAAGATATGTAGTTCAATCAGCAGCCGGCTTCGACGGGCTTTTCAAAAAAAAAGATAAACATGCTTATCCAGCAAAAAAAAATGAGATTAATGCGCAACTCTCCAGTTGTTGCCAATACCGGCATCAACTCTTAG
>DATAMG010000026.1:0-30202 GCA_036260705.1 Chitinispirillaceae bacterium
AAATGGAATTTTCGGACTTTTGTACACCGGAGGAACACCTGATCTCAACCTGATTAACTGTACATTTGATAATAATAATATGATATTCAGTTCAGATACAGTTGTTGTACCTGTAAAAGTATTTGTACCGGATAGAGTCCATGTACCACTTCCCGATTTAACCAGAGAGGTTACCGAAACATTGTCGGAAATTACAGGTTTAATAGAACCGGAACCAGTGCCTGTCAATGTGAGTGTTCTGATTCCTGAGCCGTCGAATCCCAATGGATCTGCACCGGTAAAGTTAAGAGATCCGCTTCCTGAAGCATCAATCGTACATCCATTGTTTCCAATACTGAATAAACGGTCGATATCGATGGTGTTACCAGTGTATCTGAGTGTGCCATTATTTATAATCAAATTAGCTGCACTCGCAGAAGCTTTTCCAATTTGACTGTTCTGTCCTCCATTGGAAAGGGATGTAACTGTAACTACAGTTCCTCCGTTTATCGAGGTTACCCCGGTATAAGTATTTGTACCCTGAAGAATTAAAGTACCGCCTCCGGTAATATTTAAACCATTCATTCCGGAGATTAAAGAACCGATTGTAGCCGTTTTGCCCGATGATATATTAATTCCAGCATTTCCGGAAGTTGAAAGAGCACCACTTGTCAATTGATAACCGTTGCTGGCAAAAAAGATTTTTTCTACACTCTGTATTCCATTTACTGTAATTGTGTATGTACTGTCTGCACCAGCAAATCTGGCGCTATTTCCTGCATCAGGCCAGGCCACCAGTTTAGTGCCTTCCCTGGACCAGTAATTATTTGTTCCCCAGGTTCCATCACCGCTTTGAGTACCTGAGACAGTCTGCAGATCCCAGGTATAAGGAACAAATTCGAAACAACCGGCATCGGCATGACCATCATTTCGACTGGCATTGCCCAGATCGGTGCCGGGAGCTCCAGTATTGGTGCCTGTATCTCTTGCAGGTGATATGTTTTTTATAAGCCAATCTGATGGAATATCTCTGGTTGAAGTTACAAACAGCGGATCGGCTATCTCAATACATCCGGTACCGTAACCGGTGGTTGACTCAGAAGTAAGTGTATAAGTGGTCCTGGCTTTGAGGTTAGCACCTGGAAGAGTGGCACTGTTATTGATAAAAATGCAGTTTTTTATATCATCATAATCTTTCCCCCAGCTGTCATCTGAACTGAATATCATATTATTATTATCAAATGTACAGTTAATCAGGTTGAGATCAGGTGTTCCTCCGGTGTACAAAAGTCCGAAAATTCCATTTACACAGCTATTTCCTTCGAAAAGACAGTTATTAAAGGTGATTACCGGGCTTTGATCACCGGACAATTCAAGGAAATAATCACTGCTGTTGAAGTCGCGGATCACACAATTTGTGAACGTAATGGTTTTTCCGGAATTACCGTTGGAAAATTTGATATTTCCTGTAAAAATAAGATTTTCAAACGATATATCCAGATTGCTGAAAAAAGCACTGCAGGTAGTAGTTGCCCGGTTAATTACGGTAAAACTATCAGGATCTGTCCCCAGACCTTTAATTGTCAGAGGACCCGGTATTTGACGCTCTACGTTAAATGACCAGTCATAATTGTCCTGATCAGAACCTATAAACACGATGGTATTAGGGTTTGAACCAAACTCAACAGCTACAAGCGCTGCATTTAATGAAATGTAATCGGCACCACCATCAGCATCTATGGTAATCACAGTTGGATCGGCTGTTACAGTAATTGTAAATTCTTTATCATAAACAAAGCCGGTAGCGTCAGTAGTGCGTATGCGAATGCTATGACTGGCTTTGGTGGCATTATCCAGAATAGCATTTGTTTTCAGCGTGTTTCCATCGATAACAAAATTTGCATTGTCGGTTGATCCTGTACCACCAACCAGGGAATAATTGTACGAACTACCTCCATCAGGATCGGTAGTTGTCAGAGTTCCTACTGTGGTTCCAACAGATCTGCCTTCATAAACAGATGAGTTTGATAAAGTTATATCTGTGGGTGGAGATGTTGATGGAACATAGAGATAGTCCTGTGGTACAACCTCTTTGACCAGCATCGGGCATTCCCAGCTCATAACAATCGATGCATCTGATGAATATTCAACGAATTCTACTTTTATATCGTAAAGCGTACCTCCTGTCAGATCGATCTGACCTGAATATTCGACACCTGTAAAAGCTATCCATTGATTTATCACTAACTGGTTATTTACCCACAACCTGACTCCATCATCAGAACTTACATAAAAAGTGTATGTTTGAGTATATTTGGGAAGGATTTTTCCAATCCATCTTGAAGAAAAATCATCTGATCCCATTGAGAGATCCGGCGCTCCGGCTGCCCAGTCGAAATTAACATTTGCATCAGCTCTATTTACTTTTAGGTTGGTAAAATCGTTATTGTCAAAATACTGGGCCTTTAATCCTGTTCCAGCAACTATCACATTGATAACGAAAGTCTTTTCAACAGTTAGTCCTTCATGATCGGAACTTCTTACTCTTATATTATATGTTGATTTTGCTGCGTAATTGAATATTTCAGATGTCCTCAGCTGATTGCCACTGATATTGAAACTGGCATTATCGGTACTTCCTGCCCCCTCTACCAGAGAATAAGTGAAAGATTCTGAAGTATTGACATCGGTTGTAGAGAGTGTTCCCACTATAGTGTTAATAGCTTTGCCTTCAAAAACTTCTGTTGAGGAAATCAATATGTCTGTAGGTGCCTGATTAATCTCTGTTACCACCAGTTGAACATCTTTTCCCACAACTTGCAGATCGCAGGAGAAACCGGCTGGTGTAGTCCCCAGAGTTATTGTATTATCAACAAGATTACCTGTGCAACTGATTATAGTATAGGTGCCATAGCTGAACCCGGCTCGTGATGTAACGTTGAGAATTCCATCAGCTGTAAAATCTCCAGCACCCTGATTTATTACTATTTTATCACTAAGGGCAGTCGTACCCAGTTCAAAATTCAGTATTGATTGGTTGTTTAAACCGAGGTTGCCTGTAGTCAATGTTCCGATACCATTATTTCCAGGTGAAATTGCCCCACTGTCGGCAACCGATACAGAACCCCCGATAATTCCGCTTCCGCCAATTACACCTGATTTATTAACAGTTACCTGACTTGAAGATGATGTGCTTCCATTTACAAGCAGAGTTCCATTGGAAACAACAGTGGAACCTGTATATGTGTTGACACTGGAAAGAGCCATCGTGCCAGGGCCGTTCTTTATAATGCCACCTGCAACATCAGGATAAGGATCAGGGCCTTTGTTGTCAATCAGAACAGCGGATACTGCCAGATCTGTTCCGGATGCATTATCTGATATGTCAAAAGTAGTTGCTCCATCTACAACATTGGTTCCGATTCTTATACCATTGTTGGCACCACCACCGGTACTGATGGTTGAAACAGCACTGCCATAAGCTCTAACTGTCCCTTTTAATGCGAAAGCTCCCCAGGTGGCATCTCCCCCATTGGCAGTCAAAGTTCCTCCATTGAGAGCCAGATTATTTATGGTGTTGAATGTACTATTACTTGATATAACTCCACCCTGGTGAACAGTAACTAAAACTGCAGGTGCAGAAAGGTGATCTCCAAGTGAGTTATTCCTGTCAAATCTCAGTGTTCCTCCATTATTGATGATAACTGTACCTGCGTAAGTACCTGTGCTATAAAGTGAACCGGATGCACCAATTACAATCGTTCCTGCATTGATAGTAGTTGGTCCTTTATAAGTATTGCCGGCATTTAATAACATGGTTCCGGTTCCGGATTTGGTTAAACCACTGGAGACTTCCAGCATGTCACCGGCATCGATGTTATTACACAATACTGTTGACACTTGTAAATCGTTTCCCATAGTGACATCAGCGACATTGAATTCAGTTACACCACCGGTGACATTGGTACCCAACATGATACGGTTGTTGCTGCCTCCGGCATCGCTGATTGTAGAAATAGCTGTTCCAGTAACACTGACATTTCCTTTAAGTGCAAAAGAAGGTAAGGTAGCACTGAAACCACCGTTTGACGAAATAGTGCCCCCATTCAATACCGGATTAGTTAAAGTTGTAAATGAGTTATTACTGGATAAAGTTCCTCCTGCATTTATGGTAACAGAAACCGGAGATGTGGTGGTATACAAACCCAGAAAATTATTTCTGTCCAGTCTTAATGTTCCGCTGTTGTCTATAAGTATAGATCCGCTTACTGTCCCGTTACTATAAACAGAACCGCTTCCACTGAAAGCAAGAATACCCCCATTGACCGAGGTTATTCCGCTGTATAGATGAGATCCGGTAATGATCCATGTACCTGTACCTGTTTTGGTAAGATAAGTTGCTCCGCCGTTGTCTCCCAAAACTGCTGCAAATGTGTTATTTCCAGTATTAGTACCTGTGAGAGTCAATATGCGGGTTCCACTTCCTGTAAAAACCACCGAACCACTGTTTGATAAATTCAGCTCACCTGTTCCGCTGGCATTCCAGGTTCCACCGTAAGTGCTCATGGTGAAGAGACGGTTACAGGTGGTCGAACCACCTGTGTAAATTAAGGTACCACCGTTAAATATCAGATTTCCGGCACTGTTTGCAGATGCGCCAATGTTACTGGCCATGCCGCCTGCTGCCAAATTTGAAACTGATAATGTACCGTAATTAAGTGTTACTGCACCGGTGAATGTATTGGAGCCACTTAATACCCATTGCCCAGTGCCATTTTTTACTAAAGATGTTGCACCTCCATTATCACCGATTAATGCGGCAATTGTATTAGTTGCTGAATTGGTTCCATTCAGGGTAAGTGTACGGGTTCCAGATCCACTTAAAGCTATAGAACCGGTATTGCTGAAATTCAGAGCTCCGCTTCCAGATGCATCAATTTCGGCTCCGCTGGTTCCTATGGTAAAAAGACGGTCTAAACTGCTTGCTACACCATAATATGATAAAACACCACCATTTATAACCAGATTTGATGCTGTATTGGCAGATGATCCTATGCTGCTAAAAGAACCACCACTGGCAAGTACAGCTGCCTGTAAAGTACCTCCATTGATGGTAGTGGTTCCTGTGTAGCTGTTACCTCCGGTTAAAACCCATTTTCCAGTTCCTGATTTCACTATCGAGGTAGCACCACCATTGTCACCTATTACTGCTGCAATTGTATTTGAACCGTTGTTCGTACCTTGTAATGTCAATGTACGGGTGCCACTTCCAGATAACGCCATTGAACCTGTATTGCTGAAATTTAATGTTCCGCTTCCGTTGGAAACCAGACCTGCACCTGAAGTTCCAATTGTAAACAATCGATCTGTAGTTGCACCGGTCCCTGAATATACGAATGTTCCGCTGTTGATTAAGAAGTTGGATGCTGCATTGGATGAATTTCCGATTGAGCTTGATGATCCTCCATTTGCCATTACCGATGCAGTTAAAGTACCCCCATCAAGAATAGTCGTTACACCACCGAAAGTGTTGCTTCCATTAAGGGTCAATGTACCACTTCCGATAAAATTGAACCCGGTCCCTCCGGTAATTACCGAATTTATTGTTGCACTCTTCAAAGCTGCGACTCTTATTCGTATCGGAGTTATAAAATTCAAAGTTCCACTGCTGATTGTATATCCGGAATTATTGAAGCTTATACTGTCTACATCCTGTGATCCACTAACCGTTATATTGTAATTTGTGCCATCTGTTCCGGCAAAAGTGGCAGCATTTCCTCTTCCATTCCATCCATTTAAGTTTATTCCATCAGTTGTCCAGTAATCATCAGTAGCACTCCATATACCGCTGCCAGCCTGATAATCAGCAGAAGCGGAGATGTCCCAGAAATTATTTACAAGGATAATTTCCCAGCATCCAGCCTCATAATTGCCAGATCTGGAGGCGCCGCTGATATCGGTAGCTGGAGTACCTGAAGAGGTACCTAATCCGGCAGCCAGTGAACCGGAGCCGATTTTCCAGTGACTTGGAATAGATCTGCTGCTTGCTATATACTGCGGATCTGAACTGGATACACAATTGCTGCCATAATTGGTAATAGGTTCAGATGTCAAAGAATAGGTTACTTTGCTTCTCAGATAATTTGTACCTGCTGGAAAAGTGGTGGTATTTCCACTGAAAATGCAGTTAACAAATGAAATGCTGGTGTTGTTATCTTCATCTACATCAAATATCTGACCATTTGCATCAAAAGTACAGTTTAAAAAAGAGATTGTTGGTGCACCAGACCAGTAATTGCAGGAAATTATCCTGGTGTTGTTATGAAAAAGGCAGTTTTCAAAAATCACTGTTGATGTAACACTTCCGAAGATAAGAAAAAAGAAATCACCACTGGTCGTATTTCTTATAACACAATTTTTAAATTTATGGATTTTGCCGCCCGCCTCACCATTGGAAAAAACCTGCGCAGCACTTGAAGAACCGTTGTCAAAGACAAGATTTTCAAAATACATATCATTAAAGCGAAATAAATTGCCAAGATCACTGGCGCCTGTCCTGGTTATAACAGGAAAGGAATCTGGTACAGTCTGGGTTGAACGTATATACAGTGAAGTTAAATATCCATCATTAACAGCAGTCCAGCTGTATGCATCTTTGTCATTACCAATAATGAGAAGAGTATCAAGATTTTGAGAGACCACAGCATTTATTGCATCATCAAAAGAGGTATAATCAGCACCACCGTCTGCATCGAGTGTTTTTTTTGAGGCAAAACTATTATTTGTTAAAAGTAAAAGAAAAAACAATAGAAGGTGTTTAGTGGTTTTTTTTTTGAGAAAAATCATAAAGATTGACTCTCAATGCTGGAAAAAATCTCATGAGACATTCATAATCTATTATATCACAGATTTCCGGGAAGATCAAAGCAAAAAGAAAGGAACAGGCCGCTTTAGAGTTTAAACAGGCTTAAGAACCCTAATTTTGTCGGGTATTAAAATTTTTAGCCTTATTACGCCAATCTTGAGGCTCAGTTGGAGAGTATTCGGGATATCGCAGCAGAAGATCTTCCAATTCATTTTTTGCATGATTTACATCAAGATCGCGTTGCCGTGCATTGTTAAGGTAACGGTTAAACCACACTGTTGCAGATTCAGGTAAATCAATGTAATAGCGGTATAGGTAAGCCATATTTTTAGCAATTTCAGGATCTTCCGGATGCTGCTGGAAGCCACTTCTAAGCAATCTTTGAGCTTCAGAAAACCGGGATGTTTTCGTGTATAAGCAACTGAGGGATAGTTTTGTATCTCTGTTATTGGGATCAATTTCAAGCACTTTTAAAAACTGGTCTTCAGCCTCATAAAACCACCCTTTTTCAAAATATATCTGCCCCATGTAATAATGAGCTTGTGGATACTTTTTCTCATTTTCTGATTCGATTATGCTTTTTAATTCCACTATGGCAGAGTCGAGTTCTTCAGATCTGAACCAGTCCGATTCTTCTGTACCATAATTTTTCCATTTCTCATCTTTTCGTTTCTTCAATGCCTTCAAAAACAGTACTTCAGCTTTAAGCATAGAGATTTTTGATGAATCAGATTCGATTTGACTAACAAATGCAGACGCCCGATCTAAACGCCCCTGTTGTATCTGATGTTCAATATTTTTAACAGACGGTTTGAAATTAAGATTGATAAAATGTACCAGAATAACTGCACTTACCAGTACAGAGGATAAAATAAAGCCAATTGCCAGAACCAGAGGAAATGAGAGCCCTTTTGAGGATTGCATCAGCGCTCCATTTATTTGATATTTATTCGGGTTACATTATCCAGACCTATCCTGAACAGATCACAGCCATTTCTGGCTACAATTGAATTATGAACAGAGATGAAAAGATGGGTATTATCGGTCGGGTCTTTTTCATTTGTCTGTATACGGGTTCCATTTTTAAGGGTTATTTCGGCACCGTAACAAAGTTCATTATTGATGACAGTGGAGTGAGATGAGTAGATCTCCACCATTGAAATGTCTTTTAGAGGAATACTTCTGTGCACCCCTCCATAGTAAACATCCAGAGTAGAGGGGTGGTCAAGACGGATACCTGTGAGAGATGTCTCATAACGAGCACGATCAATTACAGACCCGGAAATCGAACATCCAGAAAAAGCGAATGTCAAAAGGACTGAGGATAAAAAAAAGAGCAGTTCAGTTTGCAACCACCTTTTGTGCATCAAACAATTCCTTTTCTGTACTGTAGGTTTTGATCAGCCGATTTATACCTACCATCTCCAGAACCCGACGCACCTGATTATCTTCAGCGATGATAAATACTGAACCATTATTATGCTGAACATCACACAGGCAGTGAATAAAGATGCTGATGCCGGCACTGTCAAGGTAAGTTGTACGCTCCAGGTTAAATATAAAATGATGATTCCCCTGGTCGATCAATGTGGAGATTTCCTGATCCAGTTGCTTAGTTTTGGCGGCAGTGTCAATATTACCGATGATATGAATCATGGTAAAACCACCCTTATTTTCCAATTCATACTTCATGAAACATTCTCCCTTCTATAATGATGCAATAGTATCCGTAATATTACCATCAATTTCACGTTCAAAAAAAAGATGCACAAATCCTAACCCATCCTCTATGCAACTGTCTTTCAAATACCATCCCTGCCTGATCATTTCTGCTGTAACCGATTCCACCTCATCAAAGATTGCTTTGGGAGGCCTTGAGAATCCAATTTTTATTACCTTTTCTGCACATGTTTTCATCTTCTTTTCACCAGGCCTGGTTACCATAAGATGGCAGCAGTGCAGGAAGTTCACTGTAGGCTTTTTTTACCGCATCCATTACAAAGCGACCTTCGGGATTTTTACTGTCAACACATACTCCTTTGACACTGGTCCTCCAGAGTACTTCATGATCTTTACAATCCCAGAGTTCAGCTTCCAGATGCAATCTCTTGCGAATAGTATTATTGAATGTTTTTACCGATGATGCATTAGCCATGCGTATCACCATGTAATAATCACTGGTTAATCCGCTCCATATTGAATCCCGGGTTTGTAAAGCTGCAATTTCTCCCCTGAACAAAAGCCGGAAAAATAACTGCAAGGAATCCATTTCCCATCTATTGAGAAATTTTTTCTCCATTTCGCCTGCAGAGATAAAATGCAGATCGGTTCTGTTTTTCTTAAGTTCTTCAAAATGATCTTCTGAAAAAAGAAAACGTATCGTATCCTTCAGAGTATCTCTTAACAGAGGACAAATTCCTATGGTCTTCTCATAAAGATCTGCACCGCTGAACTTTTCTCTGCTATAAAGAATGTTTGAAGAGAAGGCACATGATTGCGGACTGCAGCAAAAAAGCAGTGATATCATCATGGACGCAGATAGTAGAATCGATCGATAGAAAAAAATCATTGTTTTAAATTTTTTAAAGTAAAATTCCGATCCGCAAAACTGGAAAAGATTTCAAACTGCCATTTGTTAGTGTATGCAGTAGCTATCTTTGGCAGTTTTTCAATTTATCTGTAACAGGAGTTAACCACCCAAAAAACTTGCTTACGTTTTTTTTGAACCTGACTCCGGATAGAACACTGATTTCAGGGTTAAAAATACACAAATCTTCAGTTTCGGTCAAATTTGTGTATTTTGAGATTTAAGCAATTCTTTTGAGTCTGGCTCCAAACATAGCATCCATACCCTGTTCAAAAGGAGTAATCATCAGGTATCCTTTATCATCTTTGTAGCGGTCTGGAATTGTATCCGGGATATTATCCAGCCGAAACGAAGGATGCTCTCTAAGAAAATTTTCAATCTGCTGCTGATTTTCTTCCGGTTCCAGTGAACAGGTTGAATAGACAATTATACCATTTTTTTCTACTAATGTGGCGGCAGAATTCAAAAGTTTCTTCTGTTTTTCTGCCATCGATGTTATATCTTCTTCTTGGCGAATCCATCGTGCATCCGGATGCCGGTGAAATACTCCGGTACCGCTGCATGGGGCATCAAGCAGAATTTTATCGAAAAGGCCATTAAAAGGAGGGTTGGCACCATCACAGATAAGCGGATAAATATTTAAAAGGTTCATTCTTCTGGAAGTTTCAACCACACTCATCAGACGGTTCCATTTTAATTCACAGGCACAAACCGTTCCGCTTTCAGTCGTTAATTCAGCCATCAGTGCGGTTTTTCCTCCCGGAGCGGCACATAGGTCCAGAAGGTGTTCGCCTCTTTGTATGTCCAAAAGTGCCACAACCCACCCTGAAGATGGTGTCTGTACATTGCACAATCCGTGTTGAATGATCTGTATGTTTTCAGGTAAAAGCGATTTTTTTAATTTGTAATACAGGTTCAAATATCCTGAAGCAGGTTCACAGATGTTGCGAACATCGGCCTCAAACTGCTGGCGGGATATTTCTCTAAGTTTACGCCTGAGGAATATCGGAGGTCTCTCATTGTTAAAAGTCAATATTTGCTTTGTTTTGGCCAGACCATAATTTTTCAACCATCTTTGCACTATCCATCCAGGGTGAGAATATTCCACAGACAACCTTTCAAGTAGGTTTTTTTGTGGATCTGGAAGAGGTATGATTTTTTTATTGTTGATAAAAGCCCTCATTATCGCATTAACCACGCTTGAGTACCGGATAGTCTTCTGATCTGCTTTGGCTAACATCACAGACTCATTTACAGCTGCATGATCAGGAACCTTACTCATATAAAGAAGCTGATAAATACCTATTCGCAGTATTCTATAGAGATTCTCATCTTTTTGATTATTTTCCTCTGACAAATAATGGTCAATAATGTAATCTATAGTGAATTTATGTCTCAAAATGCCATATACTATTTCGAAAATAAAACGTCTATCTCTGTGGTCAATATGAGAGCCTTTTAAAACGCTGTCGATAATGTGATCAAGACTGGCTTTGTTTTTGTCTGATTCACAAAGAATATTAAGAATAAGCTGACGAGGACTTGATTTTTTATGTTCTCTTTGTCCGGTTCGTCTGTAACCTGCTGGTCTCACTGTTATTTCCTTGGTTTATTTCAATGAAGAATTGATTTTTCTTTTACTTCAGTTCCTGATAAAAAATCCCGCGTATCCATCTCTTTTCTTCCCTCAGGTTTTACTTTTAATATTCTCAGGATTCCAGATCCACATTGAACATCAAAATAATTCTGAGTAACTCTTACTATAACCCCCGGCTTTAAAGCTGTAGTTTCAGCCAACTTTTCAGCCCACAATATCCCCAGTCTTTTATTCTCAAAAAGAGTATAGGTACCCGGAAATGGTTTGAAAGCACGAATTTTATTGTAAATCTTCTCAGAAGAAAGATTCCAATCAATTAATGCTTCCTCTTTTTTTAATTTTGGAGCCTTTGAAGCACCCGTATCATTCTGTTTTACAGGCTCAATCCGCCCCTTTTCCAATGTATCTATTGTTTCCATAAGGGCTTGAGCCCCGCTTAGACTCAATCTCTGATAAAGTTCCGGGGTTGTTTCATCCGAACCGATCAAAGTTTTTTTCTGTAATAATATCTCTCCAGTATCGATCCCTTCATCCAACCTGAAAATGCTTACTCCAGTTTCTTTCTCCCCTGCCTCTATCGCCCTTTGAATGGGAGCCGGGCCTCTGAACTTTGGAAGCAATGATGCATGAATGTTCAATGTACCCAATGGAGGAAGTGCAAATATAGCTTTTGGCAGTATCCTGAATGCTACTACCACAAATAGATCTGCATTAAAGGAAGCCATCAAGCGGCAAAACTCTTCTGATTTGAGGTCCTCCGGGGTAATTATAGGCTTTAAATCATGTTTTTTAGCAAACAAAGTAACAGGCGAATCAGTATAATGAAGGCCTCTTCCCTGTGGCTTGGCGGGGGTGCTTACAATTGCGGCAATAGTGTGAAATTCCATAAGCCGCTGCAAAGATGGTATGCCAAAATCAGCAGATCCCAAAAAAACAATCTTCATGGTACTCCTTAAAACTAATTGGAACAATTTCTTTGGTCTCAAATGGCATCATCAAAAAAATTATCCCAGTATTGGTTTAGAGTCATAAAATATTAAATATCCATTTCATAAATTGTGGAAATCAGGTTTTTTGAAATAATATTTATATTTTTTTTATCAGCTGCAGAATGACTATTATTGATTTCAATCCAACCATGTGTTAATTTCAATTTTTCCTATTTTTTTTAATCAAAAGCTTTAAAGCGGATCAAGAAAGGGTTCTTTTTCATGTCTGATACATTTTCACCTATTGAAGAACTGGATCTTTTTTGCCGATTCTGCAATAAGGTTATTCCAGCCCAACTGGATCGAAGTATTGCAGAAAATGGAAGAGTATTGGATCGTTCATCAACATTTGAATATTATTGCACAAAATGCTTTAAAACAGCATGTTTTAGTGGTACAGATCTGCTTGAAAATAATGCCGTTAACGATACACCACGCATTTATAAACCGACTGATCATTTTTTTCTGGGCGAAACCATTTTCCATCAGAAATTCAATGAAACAGGAATTGTTGTCGGTAAAGATAACGGTGCCCCTGGTAAAATCATCGTTCAATTTAAGACTGCCGGTCTTAAAAAATTGATTCAGGATATTTAGGCATTTCCCCGCATGAGCACAATTTCCTTATTGATTGTAGCTGTTGGCTCTCCATGGATGCGTTTGCAGTTTCCATAACCAGTGGCATTGCCATAAAAAAAATACACCTGGGCCATGCTTTAATAATCGGCTTTTTTTTTGGGGATCTTTTCAGGCAATCATGACAATACTGGGTTGGTTGGGTGGAATAATCTCAGAGCATCTTTTGGAAAGCAAAATTGAAATTACAGGAGGATTGATGCTCATCGGTATTGGTTTAAAGATACTGATTGAGCATCTGTTTTTTCTTAAATGAAAAGGTTGAAAATCTACAGATTCAACACTGACCCTGCAGGATAAAGAATTTCACCAGTGTAAAAACGAGAATCGGTTGATGCCAGAAAAACAAAAGATGGAGCTATTTCACAAGGTTGTGCAGGCCGTCCCCATAATGTGTCCTCACCAAATCTGGATACATGTTGCGCATCCCTTGTTGCCGAAATCAGTGGAGTCCAAACCGGACCAGGTGAAACACAATTCACTCTGATACCTTTTGGAGCTAATTCCAAAGCTAAAGATTTGGTAAAAGTGTGAATAGCACCTTTGGTAGCAGCATAATCGGTAAGACTTTTATGCCCCTTAATCCCAGTAACCGATCCAGTATTAATTATGGTGTCACCGGCTTTCAAATATTTCAGAGCGGACTGAGTAACCCAGAAAAAAGAAAAAATGTTGGTTTTAAAGGTATTCTCAAGTTGCTCGGGTGATATTTCAGTCACATCCTGCTTTTCTATATGTATAGCAGCATTGTTAATAAGAATATTAAGTCCGTTTAATTCATGATAAGCTCTGTCAACAACAGCTTCACAATCCTGGTGATCTCGCAGATCAGCCTGAAAAGCTCTGCCCGTATGCCCTGCTTCCTGAATCCACCCTACCGTTTCCAGTGCATCGTCCCTTTCTTCGTAATAGGTTAGTGCCACATCAGCACCTTCTCTGGCAAAAGCGATTGAGATTGCCCGTCCGATTCCGCTGTCTCCTCCGGTAACAAGCGCCTTAAGTCCAACCAGTTTGGCCCCCCCCTGATAGTTTTCCTCTCCATGGTCAACTTTTGGATTCATAGGTTGTTCGCTTGCCGGCCATGGTTGCTGCTGTTTTGGAGGTGCCTTTTCGTAAGACTCATTTTCCATGTCAAAAGGGTTTCTACTGAGATTCAGGCCATGATGTTCCATTTTAGATTTCTCCTTTGAATTAAGGTCGAATAAATCAGTTTATTCTTTTCTGATAAACATATTTTTTAATATACTGCACTATCAGCTGCCTTTCTTTTTGAGGAAGTATAAACAGAATATACGGTTCTTCACCTGCCAGAATCTCCCAGTAAACTATGGAGTTAACATATTTCTTCTGGATTTTTTCCAGAAATATTTCTTCATTTTTAGAAAGTTTTTTTCCACCGGTCTTGAGCTGCTCCAGATAATAACCCTGATTAAGAAGACATTCCCTGTACATTTTAATTTTGTAATTATACTTATCCTCGCCCTGAAGTCTTAACTGCAGTTCCGGCTCCATTTCCCAGACTGCCAGACAATTAGCCATACTACTCCAGACAACACCATAGGGAATATGATATTGAATCTCACATTCCTTAACTCCGGTTTTTCGTATTCTGAAAGGAAATTGCAATCGGTTTTCATTAAGACACAGATTGTTCTTTTTAAGAATTTTTTTTAGAAATTCTATGAGGTAAGGATTATTCTTATTAAGCATGAATGCATAAGTAATGGCATCTAGTGCATCTTTGCCTTTTCCGGATTTATCATAAACATCTGCCAGAAAAAGATATTCCTGATATCCTGCATCATTAAGTTTTATAGCTTTTTTCAGATAGTATTCAGCAAGTTTATAATTACCTAGGAAATTCCAGGCATCACCAAGATTGGATGCGGATTTGAAATACAGACTATCTAAATTATAAGCTTTCTGATAAATATTTTTGACCTGCTCATAATTATCATATTCCAATTGTGAGGCAGCCATTTCAAAAAGATCTGCAATTATTTTTTGAGGCACATCAAATTTCAGTGAACTTTTTCCATTCTTTTCGTGTGATATATATAGAAACGGGCTGACTGCCAGCTGATCTTGCTGGAAAACTACCAGATTGGTTGATACCATCGAATTAACTTATGCTATTTTTTAAATTATATCGCTATTTTCATTTATTTCTTCGATGTTAAAATTATATTGAACAGAACTGTTATCATTTTGGGTCGGAGAAGCATTTAGTGCATTTGTACACAACCAAAACATTATGGTATTAATCGCTATAGCTGAGATGACTTTTTTACTGCAGGTAATCTGACATTTCATAAAACTGCCCTCCTGTAATCTTATTTGCCTCTCCTTTGATAATTGTGCATCAAAATTAGAACCAATTCATCAAAACATCTGGATGCCTTTTAATAAACATCAGAATGGATCGAAATATAAAGTTCAAACTATAAACAGGAACAATTCTTGCCTTACAATATTGTTTATCAAAGTAAGCAAATTGTATTCAAATGTTTTAATTGCCCTGTAACTTTTTTATTATATTCATTAAACTCAAAGTTAAAGTTACATTAAAAAGGTACAATTGCACTTCTATGAAACCGATCGTCCTGGCTATGGTAATCTGTGATAATTACTATAGAGATGCTCACACCGGAAAAAGTATTCTTTCTGGAACATTCAGCTCCATCAACAGCCCCGCGTTTCCCTCAAAGCATGGTAACTGCGCTGTCTATGTGGCATTAACTGATGTTGCGGCTTGCGGAACAGCTCAATTAATTTTCAGAAAAGAAGCCGGAAGCTTTTCCATGACACTGCCTTGCTGGGAAGTTGAAGCTCCGGAAAGCAGAAGGTCTGTTGTTGAGATCGGAGGTAATATCAACGGCTTACCACTTCCTCAAGAGGGCGACTATGAATTTGTACTTGTATGGAATAACCAGGAAATTGCATCCCGTAGACTGACCGCTGCAAAAATCGTTCTGGAAATGCCGGAACAGTCTTCTGAAGATCAATAAATGAGTGTTTCTGATCGAAATTTTCTTAAATTTAACCTTAAAGGAATATAATGGACCTTCCAACAATTCTTGCTAAAATAACCGGTGTAGTACTTCTGATCTGGACTATCTTTTCAATCTACAAACATTTCAATACAAAAAATGTAAAAATTAAAACAAATAAACATAGCGAAGGCCAGTCTATCTCCGAACAGTTCCTCAATACTGGACTACTATATTTGTGGCTGGCCTTTATGATGGTCTTTTCTATAGGTATGATAGTAAATAATTGAACCTGTTGTATCATTACTGGTCACTATATCTTACAAGCACTTTCCATAACAGGATTGCTGGAATCTTAACTGATCGAATCAGAATCCTAAACCAGACGATTTTTTTCTCTGATAATCAGAAATAGACCGTCTGCTTCAGGAGCAAAAAAAGATTTCTTTTCGACGCTTATAAAAAACTGAAAAATCAATTAAATCTATCAAATGATTAATTGTTAAAATTTAAGCGTTTAGAAATTAACCCAGTTTCCTGCTAAAGGATTAGTGATTATGAACCTGTTTAAATCATTCAGAATCTTGCTGGCTGTTGCAGGTGTGCTTCCAGTTTTTCTTTGCCCCACGGCTGCTCAGATAGTGATCCATGTTCAACACCCCTGGGCTCAAGATGATCCGGAAAGAGCTACAACTCCTCTTTATATCGCATCCGAAGAACCCGGATGGTATCCGGGAAAAGTCATGACCAGCGAAGGTGGAAACTGGTTTAGCTACACATTTGTGAATACAACCAAAACATCTGCACAACGCATTGAACTGATGAGTGTTATTCCCACTGTTAACGATGCTATGGCAAACCGCCTCACATACCCCCCCTCCACACTTCCTCAAATGACCATGCGCTCTATTTTTGAAGACAATCAGCAAGCTAACGAAGTCTGGATCACCTTTCCCACTCCTTCATCGGCTCCGATTATCCATTTCACTCCCCCTCCAAGCAAAATGATACTTTTTTTCAACCCCTGGGAGATTGGTTTTCCACTTGCAGATATCAAAAAACTGACCACAGTGAGAATGAGAAAAATTCCGGAATACTGCGGGTGGTTCGCCTATAATTATTTTGCTTCACTGGATAGCATTCAGGTCAGGATGATCAATTCAAAAGATAAAAGTCTTCAATATACTGTAAACGGTATCGCCAAAGGCGGTTACATAGATCTGACAGCCGCATTGGATACATCTGATACAGTATGGATCATCCCTGAGCCACTGCCTGATGGGCCGCCAATTATTTCCAGAGAATTTCCCGGAATCACCGGCGATTGCGGCATGATAACCCTGGCAGTGACACTCAGAGACAAGGGATATGGTCCTGATTTCGGAATTGTCAATTGTGATGGTGGTGAAAATATTACTCCGGGAATGGTGCAACCACGCCTTGGAGCAGATGGTAAACCGGTAAAGACCAAAGGAGCCTGTCAGACAGACAGCTTTCCAAAATGGTTTGTTGCTGAAAATCTGTCAAACGGCTACACTAACGAAATCTGTTACAATATCACTCTCGAGAAAAATGAAGATGGACTTTATGAGTACGACTCGGATGCTTTTTTCCCGCTGGACAGTTTTCTTTACCTGGACGATGCCAGAAAAGTCAAAAACCCCAACTACACTCTGGATAAGGCATCCGATGGCCAACAACATAACTTCTGGTTCACAATGGAACTGACTGCCAGTTTTGAATATGTAAAAGGGCAGACATTCTATTTCAGAGGTGACGATGATGTGTGGGTGTTTATAGACAGCCAGCTGGCTGTGGATCTTGGCGGTCTTCATATGGCGGCTGCCGGATCGGTAAGACTGGATAATCTGCGTCTTAAAGCCGGTCAGACCTATAATTTCAAACTATTCTTTGCAGAACGCAAATGTTGCGATTCCAACTTCAGAATTGTAACTTCCATCGATCTTCGTTCAAGCAGTAATCTTTTCTATGATAAAGATTCATCCAGTTCTGTTATCAAGTATTACATGAAATCAAAACGCACAAAAAGCGATTTAACATGCGATTCAGATGGTGAAATTGTCGATACCGTGAATGCAGAAGTGGTCTATTATATCGAAGGGCCTTCATTTCCTACCCCATTTCTGCTTAAACCAGGTAAACATTACGGAGACAGCACTTTGGATAAGTATGGCATCGTAATAATTTCCAGTAAAGACAGTTCTGTACTCAAACTGGACACTGCCAGTTTTGTGGGTGTTCTTGCAGGTGATTATGTAATCAAATACTACTCTGCCAAAGATCGATCACAACAGGGAAGCATACCATTTCACATCTTTGAGGTACCCAAACCACCACGTGTCCCCAATTCCATAGTCAATGCCGCCTATTTTGCAGATAACCCCAATGGTCAGGTTAACAGAGCTGAAATTTACTTTAAAAATACCCCTTCAATTATACCGGATTCAATTCAGCTTTTCTGGCCAAACAGTAACACCGGAAGAACTATACGAAAAGAAGGTTTGACTATAGATAAATCCAACAGTAAACATTTCACCATAAACCTGACTAAACCTTTTGATCCGGAGATAACCACCTTTTACGGCAGTAATCAACTCGGCTATTGCTATTCGTTTGATACCTCCTTTTATGATCCCCAGGAAACTCTTCCCATAAGGTTTGCTGACAGTGTGGGTCCTTTGCTAAAAGAAGCAATTGTTATGGAGCGGGTTGGCACAGCCAGGGATACTTTCCTTTTAACCTTTACAGAACCAATCCGTGCAAATTCAATATCCGGACAATCTCTTCGACTGATCAAAGCCAATGGCAAATATCTGACAGATATAAGTTTCATCCAGTTAAGAGGCGACACTGTGGTGGCCACAGTTACACTACAGGACAATCTCAGACCATTACCCGGGGACAGTCTGCAGATAGTTTCTACTGGACCGATAGTTGATGTATATGAAAATCATGCCAGAATCGACAACCGTCCTGTGCAGATCAAAATAAGAAAATCACCTGCAAATATAGTTAAATCTTTTTACCGGGACAGAAATGCCGATGGCACAGTAGATGAAGCGCAAATTGAATTTGACAGAGATGTTGATATTACAGATGTATCATCGGTTTTCACATGGGTCAACGGTCTTTCCACAGACACTTTAAACGATAAAAAAATCCGATCCGGTGAAAAAGGATCTGTAATCCTGGTGAATCTATACCAGGCATTTAATAAGAGTACAGCAAATATTACCTCTGAAAAAATGAGTGTACATGTAAAATACAAGCAGTTTCCTTCCGCACAGAGTAATCTTTTGGTGGATGACAGTGCTGCGCCGGTTATAGTATCTGCAATTTTTGCCACCGGCATTTCAGATATGGAAACCAACCTGGAACCCGATACATTGTATGTAAAATTTTCAGAAGAGATTAAATCAATCAGTACAGATCTACCTTTAAAATTCAGAAAACCAGGCTCAGCTTCAGATTACAAGGTCACTTTACAGTTTCTAAGGTTTAGAGGAACCGAACATGTGTTCAAGGTGCTCTCCACTGAAATTTATCCGGAAGTGTCTGATTCTGTCTGGATCAATCCTGAAGGCAATATTGAAGATCTTGTTACCAATAAACAGTGTAATCCTCTGAATACCAGAGTGCTATTAAAATTCCGTCCAACTCCTCTTAAATTCAGATATCGGGTAGGCCCCAATCCTTTTGATCCCGGTAAAGAACTGGTAACTATTACTGTTGATCCTGCGGCTAAAACCCGTGAATCAGTAAATATTCAGGCCACTGTAAGAATTTATGATCCCATGGGAAACAAGATCTATTCGGATATCCAAAAAAGTGCCACCAGCAAAAGTCCGGAACTAAAGATTAAATGGAACGGGGAAAATTTAAATGGAAGAGAAGTCTCCAGTGGAACATATATGATAATAATTAAAGCAGAAGATCTTAATGGATCCAAAGTTGAAACAAAGAGACTATTTGTGGGAGTAAAAAAGAGATAACTTTTTGGCATGCACTGCCATTTGGCGAAGGCATGCCAAAAAACATGATTATTTTATTGATTGTTGCGTCTTGGACCCCGTCCACCACCTCCCCTTTTGAAACCACCTCTGCTGCCGCCAGATGGACGATCCTGGGCAATATCTACTTTTATATTTCTGCCTTCAAAAAGATAATTATTAAGCTCAGATATGGCGGTATCTGCATTTTCCATTTCAATAAAACAAAAGCCCTTTGGTCTTCCACTTAACTGATCGGTGGGTATTTTAACAGATAAAACTTCTCCGTATTTTGAGAAAAGCTCTCTGATAGAATCTTCTGTACTGGAAAACGGAAGATTTCCTACAAACAACTTTTTAGGCATAAGCCCTCCTGAACTGAATAAATTTTAAACATTAGGCATAAATTAGAAAAGAGAAACAATTTTGATCGGAGAGTTTTCCAAAACTCAGATGCATCAGAAAAATGCCTCTTAATTTGTGAGGCTTGATCCGCAATCTTTTTTTACGGAGCAAACTCATCAGTTGAACTCCTACCTTTGATATAAGCTTAGAAAGAGCAAATTCCATTCCCTGTTTGAGCTTATTAAAATTCATTTTTTTTTGCACTGATATGAAATAATAGAAATTTAAATTATATTAAAACGTAAGTTTTTCAGAACGGAAGATCGGGCAGTCGCTGTAATCATTGCAGAGGAAAGTCCGGGCACCAAAGGACAGGATACTTCGTGCTGAGCGAAGGGCCCGTAAGGGTATGGAAAGTGCCACAGAGAGAAGACCACTCTTTTACCGGCAAAACCGGTAAAGGGGCGAGATGTGAAAAGGTGAGGTAAGAGCTCACCGTCCCGCCGCAGGCGGGAGCAGGTAAACCCTATCTGGTGCAAGACCAAGTAGAGGGGAATTCTGCAGAAATGCAGAAGGGAGTGGTCCGTTCCTTCTTCCCCCGGGTAGGTTGCTAAATGTCCAGTCTCAAAGCTGGACCAGATAAATGACTGCCTCTTCCAAATTATCGGAAAAGACAGAACCCGGCTTACAGATCTTCCGTTCTTTTATTTAATTTCCCGCCATTCTTAATCTCTTTAAAACAAATAACTGTGAAATATTGATGACAAATAACTATATTTTTTATCTTATAAATACTAATTTTCCATGGTATTATAATTGTACTATAATATAATCAGATCACACTTCTGATTAGCGGCTCTATACAAAATGATTTGGCCCATAAACTCTGAAAAAGCGGGATATTTCTATTGCATATCACCTGTAAACTTACAATACTCTTTGTTATATTTAATCTTTCTTTCAAACTTTGCTCTGCAGATGGTTTATCAGTATCGCAGCCTGATTCAATTAACCTCAGAATATCCAAGATCAATATCTACGGCAACAAGAAAACAAAAACCAGAGCAATTATTCTACTGATGGGCCTGGATACCGGAGCCGTTTTTGACTCTGTAAAGCTAAGGGAAAGTGAAAAGGAGTTGGAGGAAACCAATCTCTTCTCAAAAGTGGATGTCTTCACACTTAAAAGACAAGAAGGAATTGAGGTATTTGTTATAGTCGAAGAGAAATACTATATCTCCCCGAGTGGCGGAGGTATGTATTATCAGTATAAACACAATAAAAATGATCTGTGGCTGAGGCTGGAACTGGGCCTGGCAAATAATAACTTTCGTGGAATGATGGAGAATCTTTATACCTCTATCTCGGTATGGGATTGGCGAAGCCTGTCTTTATCCTGGTCAAAACCACTCCTTACCAGTGATTTTTTCTTTACAATCAGCTCCGGGCTGGACTATTTCCCCGATGAAGTTCGAACCGTCGATCATTTTGTGTTTAGCAACCGTTTCCGTTTCGGAAGAAAAATTAAAAACCGCACCAAAGTATCAGTTGGCCTCAATCCCACATTCAGAAGAGATACCTACACTATTGAAAATATAATACTAAACGGAACAGTTACCGATACTGTCACCACAAAAAAACGATTGGAAACAAATGAGCTTTTCAGCTCCATTTTCTGGATTTCTGATTATAGAAGACCTTTTTTCGATCCTCAATCCGGTTGGCTCGGTTACGCTGAAATCAAGTCTAACCACCTGCACCCGGATCAATTCGACCCATTCATACAATTAACTACCAGCTTTTCATATTATCACACTGGAATTTTACCCACCCATAAGCTGGTCAGTCGTTTTCAGAGTGTACTCAGAAATAATGATGGTGGTCCATTCCATTCTGTGGAATTGGGCGGTAATGGCTCCCTCAGAGGATATTCCAGCAGAGTTATAGGTCTTGGTATCAAAGGTAACAACAGCCTGTCAGTATCAGCAGAGTATCGTTTTCCAATATTTTATATGCCTGCAATCAATCTGCCTGTTCTTTCTAAATACAACAAATTTTTTGCTTCAATTACACAGAGAATAGATGGTGCACTAATTTTTGATTATGGCCGGGTTTCAGAGTCCACCAGAGGTCTTCTGGGCATTTCCAATGGACCGGTGGAAACTGGTATTGGTATAGGAATTGGCATTCGTTCAATGATTCTTAATCTGGAACGCAGTCTGGCACTGGACATAATCTGGGGAAAAGACAATTCCACTAAAATATTGAAATTCAAGAAGGTCCCTGTACTTCATACCTATATTGATCTTTACTTTTGACTGTCCGAAATCTTATGATGTATTTGTATTTTAATGATGCAAATTCTATTCAGTAATCTATACCTTCAATTTATTTTTAGCACTATTCCTGAATAAGGGAAATGAATGTATCTGACTTGTCAAATTCAAGCAGAAATTCAGTTTGCAGATTAATCATGTCTGATTCATCAATGGGGATTTTATCATTCTGGAAAATATCCCAGACCTTAGTTTCAAGGCTGTTGATTGCGATTCTCCCGGAATTGCCTATTCCACTAAGGTGGCAAAGATAATCAGCCAGAGTGACTGTACATACAAGTACACTCTCTTTTTTTGCACACCATGGTTGATGATGATATAATATTGTTTTTGATATAATTTCAGGAAGATTCCATTTTTCGGCCAGCCATGCTCCAATCTGAGCGTGAGTGGTTCCGATAATATTCTCTTCTGCATCCTCCAGTGTACTGCCATGAACAACCATATCCATTATATGAAGGAATTCCTGGTGAAAGTACTGATTAAGAATAATTTTACCTATATCATGCAAAAGCCCGGCAACAAAAGCTTCAGATGCATTTCTGGAGTGGTAATTTCTGGCCAGCATTCTTGATGCAACGCCACATCCGATGGAGTGTTCCCAAAATCTGGTAATATCAAAAACGGAACTGTTTTCCTGATTTTTAAAAACATCAAAAACAGAAAGGGATAATCCCATATCCTTGACAGTATTAAATCCCAGCACAACTATAGCCATATTTACAGTAGATATTTCTCTGGGAAAGCCATAATAAGCTGAATTTGCCAGCTTGAGAATACGTGCGGTCAGGGTCTGGTCGGAAGAAATCAGTCTTGCCAATGATGCAGCAGAGGTACGCGGATTGTCTACCAACTCAATCATTTTGGATACGATTGTGGGTAAAGTCGGAAGTCCGATAATACTCTCGGTAATTCTTTTTATTCTGTATGGATCTGGTTTTCTTTTAACCATAAATTAATACCTTTGCATTTTATTAAGCCTGAACATCTATTAAATAGCCATTGTCCCGGTTTTCTGATGTTGTAGAAGTATTTCCTGGGCTGTTTTTGTTTTTTTTACCTTTTCGTTCTTTTTTATCAACGATTTTCTGTTTTTTGGAAATAATTTTACCCTCAGATTGTTCAACCTCAACCGGCATGATTATTTTTTGTGAAACTTCAGAACTCATTATATGTGCATTTTGCTGCTGGTTTATGACAGGTCTATGGTTAATATCGTCCTGATGACGATCAAGGTGTGGCAGATTTGAAACGGAAATATTTACATCTACGCCACTCATTATGATATCTCCCGAGAGGATCAGGCATTAATTTTTTGTAAAAGTTTTGAACGCAGTTTCAAAATAGCCTTGGAATGGATCTGACTTACCCTGGATTCTGTTATGTCCAGTACAACCCCGATTTCTTTAAGTGTCAGTTCTTCATAATGATAAAGTGCAACTACCAGTTTTTCCTTTTCCGGCAGATCTGCAATAGCATTTTTAAGGATATTTTTTACTTCATTAAATCCCATTTCCCTGAGAGGATTTTCGCTTCCCGGATCTTCAATTGTATCTATCAGTCTGATCTCTTTTGATTCCGATCCACTGTCTGGCATCGCTTCCTCAAGAGATAAGATGGTAGTAGGTGTCACCTCAGAAAGAAGCTCTTCATATTCTTCAAGAGTAATACCCATCTCAGTACACACCTCGTCGTCATAAGGTATTCTTCCAAGCTCATTTTCCAGTTTGGCATAAACCTTTTGAAGATCTCTTGATTTTTGACGAACCGATCTTGGAACCCAGTCTATAGCCCTCAATTCATCAAGAATTGCACCTCTTATCTTATGACCTGCATAAGTCTCGAATTTAAAACCACGTTCAGGTTCAAATGTTTCAACTGCTTTTATTAAGCCCATTATTCCGGCACTTGTTAGATCATTACTGTCAACTGTTTTAGGAAGATTCACCATGATTCTTGCGGTTATGTACTTAACCAGATGAGCGTACTCCACCAGCAATTTATCTTTAGTAATTTTGGAACCACTATCCTTGTACTCACGCCATAGCAATTCAAGACTGGACATAATCAGGCTCCACGAGCTTTTTTAGGGTTAATTCTTTGCGATTTAATTTTATCAGCAGCCAAACCCGTTTCTGCATCAATCAATGGCATATCCGGCCCTCCTGGAAGAGCAGATTCGTGCTTTGAGGTAATTCTTTGAATCAAACCTCCTTCAATCAGATTGGATTTTTCTATTTCTACATCAGTCAAAACTCCTTTAAATATTATATCTCCCAAGATAAAGCCTAAAAACCAGAACAAGCCTCCTCCCAGAAGTGCTTTAATTAAACATAAAATTATCGTGTTGAAATCAAACTGGTTTTCAGAAGAAAAAAGGCAGAAAAACAGGATGCCAAAAAAAGCTGTATACCCTAACAACATTGCTGTTTTTTTGATCCAATAAATCATTTAAGCTACCTTATTAATTCCTTTTACAGTTAAATGTTTCACTTTTTACGCAGATTTTACCCGGAATTCAAAAGCCTTTTAAAATGGTATTCATGCCAATTTAATCCCTTCCCGGGATGTTAATTTTTATTTTACCAGAATTTTCTGAAAAAACCAATTTTTCTGCCAGTTATCGTTCCACTTAACTTTCTTGCTGCAGCAGCAATTCTGAGAGTGAAACTGTCATTTACCTTTTCCATCACCAGTAATCGCTGTTTTCTCACAAATTGAGGAATTTCCCTGTTAATTAATAGAATTCCAAGCAGTTCCAAAGGTTTTTTAAGAAATTTTACCACTAAAGCATTAAGCCTGTCAAATGTTTCCAAACCATCTTTATCGGAAACAGCCATATTTACCAGAATTTGCACTTTTTGTGATCCATGCTCATAGAGGACTTTTACCATAGCATAGGCATCAGCCAGAGATGTTGGCTCAGGACTCATCACCAGAACAGCTAAATCCGTTTTTGATGCAAAACGAACCACATTTGCACCAATTCCTGCCCCGGTATCGATAATCATGTAATCATATTGTTGTTCTAGATTATGAAATGAATGCTGCAGAAATTCCAGCCTTCCCTGATCCAGATTAGCCAGTTTTTCAAATCCTGATGCTCCAGGCAAAATATCAATACCATAAACACCCCTGATAATCACCTGATCAAGAAGACAAACTTTATCAAAAAAATGGGACAAATTAAAACTGGGTGCCAAACCCAGCAGAATATGAACATTTGCCAATCCCAGATCTGCATCCATAAGAAGCACTTTTTTGCGGAAAGAGGCCAGAGTTACAGCTAAAGATATTGCTACATTGGTTTTTCCAACTCCACCTTTACCGCTTGTAACTGCAATACTTTTACACCTGATTATTTCCGGTGAGTTGTTGTTCTGCGCAGAAGCGTTTGCAGTCATTGATGTATGATTGCGTGCCATTTCACGCAATTTTTCTGCCTGATCATTCACTTTTTACAACTCCCCACAGCCGCTGAACATATCTGGATGGCTGGGCAAGCTCTATATCATCCGGTACACTCTGTCCGAATGTAAAATAGGAGACAGGTATTGAAGATTCATTTACAATATTAAAAATGTTACCCAGTTTGATAGTTTCATCCAGTTTTGTGAAAAGCAGCCGGTTTATTTTCAGCGAACGATACCTCTTGACAATATCTGAAAGATCAGAATCCTTGGTTGTAGCACTGATAACCAGATGAATTTCATCAGGAGACAAAGCAGTCAGCATTTCCTTTAAGTCATCCATATGTTCTTCGTTTCGCTGACATCTTCCTGCAGTATCAACCAAAACTAGATCATCACCTGAACAGTTTTTCATAGCATCGGTAATTTCCATAGGTGAAAAAACCACTTGTAAACCTACTTTGATAATATCAGCAAACATTCTGATCTGCTCAATAGCAGCTATTCTATATGTATCAGCAGTAATTATGGATACTTTCTTATTTTTGTTCAGGCAGCAATGAGCTGCGATTTTTGCCAAAGTGGTAGTTTTTCCTGAACCGGTCGGGCCTACAAAAGCTATGACCAGAGGTCCCACCTTTTTTAGTTTTAAAGGACCGGTAACAGGGAAATTATCATTGAAAGAAGATATAAACTTTTTTTCAACCATCGCATCAGATATCAAAAGATCTGATGAACTGATTTTTTTAAGAACACTGCCAGCTATATCAGGTTTTACTTCTGCATCCAGAAGCTTTTTATAGATACCTACCCATGCTCCAGAAAGTGCATCAGAAAGATTGGCTGCAGATGAATTGTTTTCCATTATATTCTTTACAAGAATTTTTAATTCCTGAATATTTTCCTTAAGCTCTTCAATCTGCTGTTTATCTTTTGTCGAATCCGGCACAATAAGAGGCGGTTGGGATTTTTCCTTGAGATCTTTATTTTTTTTGTTCTCTTTCACCGGAGGTGTCCAGGGTCGGACTTCAGGAGCTCCAGATTGATTGGTGTCAATAATGTTGGAACTTCTGGGGCGCTGATATACTCCGGTTGCATTACCATTCATCTTCAAAGGCGGCATTTTTTCTGAGTTCACAGCATCTTCATCAATACCAGCAGTTACTTCGATCTCATCCTTTGAACCAAGAGAAAACATGTTTTTGGGAATTTTTCTGGTTTTCAGAATGACTGCATCTTCACCCAGCTGTTCTTTTATCTGCAGCAGCGCTTCACGCATACTTGAAGCAGTAAACTTTTTAATTTTCATATGTCCTCACCAATCCCACTCACAAAGATATCATCCCCAGAGAACGTATTTCAATACCAGGCACAATTTCATTATATGATAAAACGACCAGGTCTCGATAATTACTCTCACATAGCCTCTTAAATGCTGAACGTATTGTCGGTGAACAGATTATTAAAGGGACTTCACCACTTCCCTTTATTTTTTCTATCGTTTCTCCTACTTTGTCAAGTATACGACCCACTTCACCCGGAGATAAATTCAACCGGAAACCGGATTCAGTCTCTTGTACAGCACCTTCCAGTTTAGCTTCCAGATTAGGATCCAGTGTAATTACCGGGATAATCGATTCTTCGTTTTTGTAAATCTCACAGATTTGAGCACTAAGTGCGTTACGTACATATTCTGTTAAGATCTCCGTATTTTTGCTTCTTGATGACACATTCGCCAGTGTTTCCAGTATTAACAGAAGATCTCTGATGGAAACCTGCTCCCTAAGCAGATTCTGCAAAACCTTATGAATATCTCCCACATTTAATATTGCAGGAACCAGTTCATCTACAACCGTTGCATTGTTCTCTTTAACATTATCCAGAAGAGTGCGTACATCCTGACGAGATAGAATTTCATGAGCATGACTTTTTACCATTTCTGTTAAATGTGTAGCCAGAACTGCCGGAAGTTCGACTACCGTGTAACCAGCCATTTCAGCATCCTCTTTCTGACTTTCAGTTATCCACAAAGCCGGAAGTCCAAATGCAGGTTCTGTGGTCTGGATACCACGAATCTTTTTAACTGCAGTACCTGGATCCATGGCCAGATAAGCCCCGCTCATCAGTTCGCCTTTACCTACAATAATAGTCCTTATTTTCATTCTGTATTCATTGGGTTTAAGTTGAATATTATCCCTTATACGAATTGGTGGAATAATAATTCCAAGTTCAGTTGCCAATTGACGGCGTATCATTGTGATGCGATCAAGAAGATCCCCACCCTGCTTAGTATCCACCAATGGGATAAGTCCATATCCTATCTCCAGCTCCATAGGATCCACATGAAGATAATCTTCAACTCTATCCTCTTTCTGTTGTGGAGTTGCATCCACAGCATTTTTCTCCAGTATTGCTTTTTGCTGTCTTTTTGAACCCATATACGCAGCAACAGAGGCTGATACCCCCAGAATAATAAAGGGGATTTTAGGAAAACCTGGAACCAAAGCAAAAAGAATCATCATAGCACCAGCAACCCCCAGAACTTTGGGTCTGGAGAAAAGCTGAGTGGTAATCTCCTGACCCAAATCGGCCTGCGATGCAGCGCGGCTGACCAGAATTCCTGATCCAACTGAGATCATAAGTGCAGGTATCTGAGAGATTAAACCATCACCTATTGTCAAAGTAGTATACGTAGTCAAAGCAGTTGGAAAATCCATACCCATCTGGGCTATACCTATGATAAATCCGCCAATAATATTTATTACAGTGATAAGAATTCCAGCAACAGCATCCCCTCGGACAAATTTTGATGCTCCATCCATTGCTCCATAAAAGTCCGCTTCCCTGGAAATCTGAGATCTTCTGGCTCTAGCCTGCTCCTCATTAATCAAACCAGCATTAAGATCTGCATCGATAGCCATCTGTTTACCGGGCATTGCATCCAAAGTAAATCTCGCAGCAACTTCTGCAATTCTTCCAGCACCTTTGGTGATAACCACAAACTGAATAATAACGATTATAAGAAAGATTATAGCTCCTACAACCATGTTACCACTTGTCACAAATGTACCAAATACTCTCACAACTTCACCTGCATCTGCCTTACTGAGAATAAGTCGGGTAGTTGCCACATTAAGAGACAATCGAAAAAGGGTTATGGTTAGAAGAAGAGAAGGAAAAACGGAGAATTCAAGCGCCTCTTTAGTATACATAGAAACCAGAAGAATGATCATTGCCAAACACAGACTTAAAGACAACAAAATATCCATAAGTAAGGTTGGAATGGGGATAATCATCACTACTAAAATCCCGATTACCCCCAGAACTATTATAAGATCGCGTTGATTTGCTAAGTTCTTGAAGAAAGGAGCATTTATGGCATTATTTACAGCTGTGGGCAGATTACTTGAATTCATTTAACCACAATTTCTTGTTTAATACCGGCATAAAAGAAAATCAGGTTAATACCTAACAGATTGAATAATAACTATGTATAATGGTATAGCAATGGCATAGAAGAGGCAAGAGGCATTTTGGTTTTTTCCGGAGAATTCCGGACGGACTATTTTTTGCATTTAACCGGGTCGCACTACCGGACGGACCGTTTTTTGCATGTAAATTGAAACCCCACAAATGAGATCTGTTTATCAGAATACTTTTAAAACTGTTCCTTAGATCCGTAATGGAGCATCAAATTTGCAGATTCTGTGTTAACGCGCTATTATTCAAATAACTTGCTGTACTCTCCATATCCTTCTTCTTCAAGTTTTTCTTTGGGAATAAATTGTAATGATGCTGAATTAATACAATAACGAAGTCCCTCAGGCTCAGGACCATCTGGAAACACATGGCCCAGATGAGAATCTCCAATTTTGCTGCGCACCTCTGTTCTAGTCATTCCATGACTGAAATCGTTTTTTTCAGTTACATTGTCTTTGTGAATTGGTCTGGTAAAACTAGGCCATCCGCTACCAGAATCAAATTTTTCTTTTGAGCTGAACAATGGTTCTCCAGTAATTATATCCACATATATTCCTTCTTTTTTATTATTCCAATACTCATTATTAAAAGCTGATTCCGTTCCACCCATTTGGGTTACATTGTATTGGTTGGAGTTGAGCTTTTTCAGAATCTCCTGCTGACTGGGTTTTTTGTATCTTTTATGAATCATAAGTCTCTCCATTTATAAGGTTAAATCTATCTGTTATGATTGCGGATTAATCGGACGGACTATTTTGATACCTAATTAAATTGACTAAAAGAATCAGACATGATGGACCTTTCTAATGTTTCCAAAGGACGTCCATCACAGACGGGCTATTTTTATTTGTTATAAACATATAACTATGATTTAAGCATACAACGGTTATGAGTTAATGATCCAACAGAATTGGGAAAATCTGCCAGACAAATCAAATAATTAGAATTCAGCTAATTTGTTATTGAATCGGCTGAAAT
>DATAMG010000028.1:0-11883 GCA_036260705.1 Chitinispirillaceae bacterium
CACGGAGCTGGTTTTGATATGAAAAATGCTGAAAATCTATTCGAACCGTTCATACGGTTTCATGCAGAAAGTGAATTTCCAGGCACGGGTATAGGGCTGACAATTGTGGATCGAATAATTAAACGTCATGGGGGGAGAATATGGGCAGAAGGAGAGATTGGAAAAGGCGCTACATTTTATTTTAACATAGGTAACCAATAATTGAAGTGGATTATTAAACCGTTCATCTGAACAAGTATGATGAACGGTTTGTTAAAATATAATTTTAAATTTATGGTCGGTAACCATCAGAAAGAGTCTCTAAAAACAATACAAGGTCATCTTCTTCTTCATCTGTTAAACCAAGATTACCCACCTCTATGGTATTGATATTCTCAGGGACCTCTGGAGGTGGCCAGCTTATGATATCCCGGGTGTTATAGAAGTGAACAATTTCCTTAAGAGATTTAAACACTCCATTGTGTGTGTAGGCTTTGGGGAAATGGGTTCCCGGGCGTTTATCGACATTTCTAAGAGTAGGAACCTTAAATTTACCATTATTGATTGAGGCGAAATCATCCCACTCTGAGGTGGTAGATAGATATCCACCTAACCCATAATCGATCCAGTTTTTTCCAAGTGGATTAATCGGTTCACCATCAATGAAGACCTTGTCCATTTTATAGAATGGGTTTTCCGGATTTTTGGGAACACCCAGATTGTCATAAGTAAAATCAGTGAATAGCGGTTTATCGCTATATGGGCCTACTGTGCTGGTGTGACAATTAGTGCATTTTCCGGTGGTATTAAAAATCATAAGACCATGTAATTCCTGCTCTGTAAGTTCAGCTTCACCCTGAAGATAGTAATCGTATTTGGATGTAAATGAACTGACTTCTGTTGATGCTTCGAAGGCTGCAACAGCAAGGCCGACTCTGTTGTAGTTTTCATCTATTTTTTGTGGAGTACAGAACGTTAATGGAACGCCGAATACCTCCATCCATAAATATGAATAAGGAGAGCGGGATATCTGAAAAAGAACGGCACGTTTACTTGGATTATTTTGTTCTACTGGATTCAAAAAAGGTCCTAATGCCTGATCTGCAGCCGGGTTTCCCAGAAGCTCGCCTGTAGCACGCCCATCCCAGAAATTTCCACCCACAAATGATCCCTTTTGCTGATCGTAATAAAAAATTGGACTATATACTGAATATGCTGAACTTGGGGGCTTTCTATTACCGAAACGCTTGTGAATAGCTCCTGGATATACACTACCGGTTTTGTTAATCATGGGATTAGGGCCAGTGAATCCTACATTTGCTCCATGGCATGCTGCACACGACTGATTGTCGGGTGATGATATTTTATCATAGAATATGAATTTTCCTAATCGTTCAATCGATGATAAGTTATCCGGTTTGTGTTTCTTTTTATTACAGAAAGTATCGTAGTAATCATCAATTTGAGCAAATGAGGCTATCCAGAGAACAATTATCAGAAGATTTGAAACGTGAAATGCGCGGGAAATTCTGATGGCAAACATAAACACACTCCTTTTTGATAATTAAGAAAGCAGCATTAATTCCAATCAGAAAAACAGCACACAGAAAAAAGCGATCAAAGAATATCGGAATCTATCGAAAGTGGAACTCTTTATTTCATGTTTCAGAAAGATCTGTAGAAAGAATTTTCAAGTTGATGCAATCGCTAATATAAATAAACAAAAAAAAATTGCCAATAGGGAAATGTGATAATTAAAAAAAAGTTTAAAAATCCACAAATATGGTTGTTCTTTGGAAAACAATTCGATCTTTTTGTTCTTCTGTTCTTATTATTAGTTAATTCTAAAGGAACAAATGGTTTTATCGAGGGCTAAAATGGATGTTAACTTTATTGCAATTTATCTGCTCACAATGACCTGAGAAGAAAAGGCTGCTATTGCCCGAAAACATACATGGTTTTCATACTAAAAATGATAAATGTATATTATAGCGAGTACATAGATCTTCTCATAGAATGATAAATACCGGAGTGTAATATGAAGATGCCAGATTTCACAGGAAGACTGTTTTTAATTTTTATAGTAACATTTTTTTACTTATATACCGTGATTCAGGCAGAAATTTCTGAACAGGTTTGGTCTTTATCTAATAGTGAAGAATCTCAGTGCAAAATTACTGGTATATCCGAGTATTATAAGGATTCGATGGGAAATCTGAAAATAAACCAGCGTGATACAATTATTTATGATACAGCGGGTAATATGGTGATGACAAAGTCCAGCAGAGCAAATAGCGGCTGGGAAATGGATAGTATGATCAGAACCGATTCTTTGGTATATAATAACGGAAAAATATGTGAAATCTATTATCGGCAATATCATTTTTATGAACCACTATACAATATTCAAAATGTGTATACCTATTATGATGGTGAAAAAGTTAGGGTACAGGTCGTTTCTGATTGGGACTCGTTAACCAATACCTGGGTTCCCAACAGAAAAGATTCCCTTGTCTGTTCAGCTCAATTCGAGGATGGTTTTGATGATAGTATAATGGATATGTTTTATCCCAATTTCATTTCCAGTTATAATTATGATTTTGATAAACAATCTTCCTCATGGAGAATTTCTTCCATTCTGACAAAATCGGAATCAGAATGTGATTCGATCACTTTAGTTGCAAATGGTACCAATTATTATAATGAGACCAGCAGTGCATTTAAACGGGTTGCTGCATTTAAAACATCTGAATGGTCCTGGTATAACAGAACAACTTATTCAATAATTGAACAACGGCCTGGTAAAGATGCTTTATTTGAATATTCCAAGGTTGAAAATTTTCAAACAGGTGCCAAATACTACCGGGCAAGCAATAGTGACTCAAGTTCACAATTTTATTTTGAAGTTTACGGAGTTAAAGATTCTCATGGCAATGATACTTTGACATATGCAAGAAAGCTGGATACTGCAAGCATGACCTGGGATACGACACCAAACTGGCGCTATGAAAGGACTTATGATTCTCATGGAAATATTGCCGCGATTTCAGAATATTACTATTCAAAATCCGATGGCTGGAAATTGAGTAAAAAAGTTACTTATACCTATGAAATTCCGGTAGTCGTTATGATGGTAAAGAAAACTCCGAGATTTTTACAAAAAATTTCCAGTGCCATTACACCTGCAATGATAAAGTTTACTGGTGATGATTTAATAAAGTTGAAAATATATACAATAACAGGTGGTCTCGTTATTACAGTTGCTCAACAGCCGGCATCATCCATTACAATGCATTTTGCTAAAATTGGGAAATCTCTGGCAAGCGGCAACTATCTTGCAGAGGTAATATCACAAAATGGCAGATATAGAACTTGTCTAACAATACAGAGATGAGTGTTCTGGTCTTAAATTCCTATACCTGCAAAATCAAATACATCTTCTGCTGAAATACCGGATTTAGGAATTCTTTTCACATGGAGTTGTTTTACAACTGCGTTATTGGATGGATCCTGATTCAGTACAGATGTGATTTCAGCTCCCAATCCGTTACCAAAATTATCCTCCACAGTTACAATTTTGCCCTGATTTTTAAGAGCGGCATCTTTGACTGCAGATTGGTTGACCGGTATTGAATAGCAATCGTAGAGACTGGCAGAAATTCCCGCTTCCGCCAGATCTTCAATCACTTTTTTACATGGATGAACCATATAGCCGCTGGCCATTATTGCTATATCGGATCCTTCATTTAATACTTTTATTCCCCCCGGCTCGAAAGTTTCTTCTGGAGAATAAATTAGTGGAAGATCCATTCGAATCGTTCGCAGATAACAGATACCAGGCAGATCTGCCATGAGCCCAACGCACTTGTATGCAGCAATTGCACAGCAAGGATTGAAAATAGTAACCAGTGGATCGTCTGAATCTGTTCTGGCAGTGGAAAGAGTACGCATGTATCCCAGATCGCTCAAGCCCATTTGACTTGGCCCGTCTGCGGCAATATTTGCTCCACTATGAGATCCGCAAAGCTTTATATTTGCTTTTGATATTGCTGCAAGTTCCAGCTGGTCGTAGCTGCGCACCAGAAATTTTGCAAAACTTGACACAAATGGAATATAACCTCCTGCAGATAAGCCACAAGCCACAGAAAGCATATTTTGTTCTGCAATGCGGCATTCTATGAATCTTTGCGGAAATGCTTCGGCCATGTATTGAGAAAAAGTTGAATTACTGACATCGGCATCTAAGGCAATAATTCGCTGATCTACAGCAGCCAGCTCTTTAAGGGCCAGACCGAAGGCTCTGCGGGTAGACATAAGACCTTTTTTGTAGGTTTCCAGGTATGGAGAGTCTTTAAGAAGGTGCTGAAAATCGGGATTTTGAAGGTGTGATTTTTTTAGTGATTGAGGGTTTATTTTTTCAGGTTTTGGAGGGTGCATGCGATGATCGTGTACAGGAGAGATTACCGGATGTGAAGAATCCAGAGTTTGCAGAGATTCTGCAAGCATAGTTTCTTTGAGTGGTTTACCATGCTGTGATGGATTCTGCAATGCCGGAACACCCCATCCTTTAATGGTTTTTGCAATGATTGCATGCGGGTGAGTAGCTTTACAAGCAATTTTAAGGCATTTTAGAATTTCTTCAGGATTATGCCCGTCGATGGTATGGATAATAAAGCCAAATGAGTTTAATTTGTCAGCCAATTTTTTAGGTGACTGTTGATGTGATACCGGACCAGTTTGTCCCAGACCATTGCAATTAAAGATCGGTACTACAGCATGTAAATTATAATCAATAATAAAATCGCAGGCTTCCCAGATCTGCCCCTCTCTTGACTCGCCATCACCTATGATACAATAGATTTTTTTTGAGATGCTATTCTGATTTGCAGCCAGAGCCAATCCTGCAGCGCAACTGAGTCCCTGACCCAGTGATCCGGTGGCACAGTCAAAGAAAGTGAATCCTGAGGAAGGGTTTGGGTGGCCGTCAAGGGGGGAATTAATCTGGCGGAGGGTATCCAGATCGTCGATTGTGAGGGTATGACGATTTGATGAACTATTGCCATATGCACCCTGAAGATCTGCATAGGCTGCATAGATTATGGGGACTGCATGTCCTTCACTTAAAACCAGGCGGTCATTGGCCGGGTTCCAGGGGTTTTGAGGATCATATCTCATTACGTTATACATCAATGCAGTAATAATATGCACCAGGGAGAGGCTGGTCGAGGGATGGCCAGAACCTGCGTGGGTTGTCATCTTTAATACTAGTTTAGCTAGTGAAATGGCTTTTTTTGAGATTTCGATTGAATAATCCATAATTACGATGCTTTTTGTTGAAAGGTGAGATAGACACTGATTAAGTGGCTAAATCTCAATTTTTGTGCCAGAATTCAACTTACTTAATCAATTAGAAAAAAAGGGAGACAGGTGGAACGATATTTACGTTTTTGAAGAAGCCTGAGAAAGCCAAGCTTCTATTGCCGTTTCTGGCATGTTATTTGTTCCTATGTCAAAAGCAGGGAGAATCAATTTGAACAAAAAAGGAGGTGGTATGTGGAAATCGCAGTTATTTAGATCAGCGATGTTTCTCCTTGTAATTGCATATGGTTCTGTTATTAATGCGCAATATCAGTGCTGGACTACAGATATTGAGAAGTATTCTTATTTGTCTTTGGGTACAGCTGAGCTGGATATTGAAAACCTTAACAAAACCATGGCAAATCTGGGCTTTTCCTCTTTTGCAGACCGTCCATTCACTTTTCAGCTTGGATCTCAGATTTTTATTCAGCACCTGGTTTTGGAAAGTGGGATTGGAGGGATGATCTTCCGTCCGCGCTATAGCAATGAGCGCAAGGCGACATTGCTGGGTGGTAACTGCAATTTCACAATGGGTGTAAATCTGCCATTGGAAGGAAGCAGCTGGAAGGTCTATCCATTTTTTGGACTTGGTGGCGCTTTTTATCGATTCTCACATCATCCTGATAATCTTAAATTTGAACAGAACTCTTCAGGTGATGCAAAAGTTTACTGGCTGCCCAGCATGATAACTGTATATGGTTGCTGCATAATGCGAACTGTGCATCTGCAAAAAAATGAACTTATGTCAATAGGAATTCGCGGAGGAATATTAGTGGACCCTACCAGGCAGAGTACCTGGTATCGTAATGGCGTTTCCTACAGAGATGGGCCGGCACCTCAGATTAATGGTCCCTTTCTCCAATTTATAATAGCTAAAGGGCGTTATGTCACCGAGTAGATAAACAATGGATTTACTTTCATATTACAAAAATGAACATGTACGAGCCCGGATGACCGAGTTTTTAGGGGGTAAAACTCTGGATTCCGCCTCGTGCATGTTTTTAACTCAATGTGATGTGGATAGTGAAGCTGGATGGAATTATAAATTACCCCATGAATTGGATTATTTTCTTACCCAGGGAATAGATGTAAGCAGGTCTTTATGGGATAAAAAATGGTTGCTTGCACATCTTGATGTTGAATATGTAAATTATGACTTCCCTGCAGAACCTTATCTGGATCCTGACAGGAGCTTTCTTTTACAAAAACCCGCAGAACTTGCCATACAAAAGATACTTTTAGCTCAGGGTATAGCGCCATTACATGTCTTAAGTGGCAGAGGACACCATTTTACCTGGAGTATCAATCGTCAGTCATCTGCCTTTGGAAAACTGGTTATGCTTGGACATTTACCAATTCATCTTGAAAAAAAATATGCTGAATTACTTGCTCCTGTGAATAAACCCATAGATCATGACCTGGGTGCTGCGTACTCAGGGCTTGCTCTGGTTATGGAATTTGTGGCAATGATAGTAAGGGACATGGCCCAAACAGATTGTTTGCTTCCGATAGAGCTTTCGGCCGTTGAAGTACCCCCGCAGGCCAGGGGAAGAGAGATGGTTTCCATTGATATAACAGAATATGGTGATCTGCTCAATACCCGGCTTATAAGAGTACCGTTCAGTGTCTATTTAAAACCATGGCAGAAATTAGGGATTTTGCCAGATGAACTACGTGACAGAATTCCTCCAATGGTGGCTATTCCTCTTTTTGAAATGGATATAAAAGAGGGGATAAATGTAATGCGCGATCTGAATGAAGCCTCTCTCTTGTCTACCAGGGCTGCAGTTCAGATACCAGATCAATCCACACAGATGCTTGACCTGATACGATTATATGAAAAATCAGAAATCGCTCAATTCCATAACTGGTATTATTCCGAAGAGCATTATTGCGCTGAGAGTTGGCCATCTACTTACGATAAATTGCCTTTAGAAATTCTCCCACCCTGCATTGTGCACATGCTGCAATTTCCAAATGATCTTCTTTTAAAACCTGCCGGGATCAGGCAAACTGTTCGTGTAATGCTCGCTTTGGGATGGCATCCCAGACATATTGCAGGTCTTATCAGATCCAAATTTGAACGCAACTACGGGTGGGGTAGAGAGTGGTATTTCTATGATGCTGCAACAAGAGCTGATTTTTACACTCGCGTTTTTTCCGCAATGATCAAAACCGGTCGCGACAGGTTGGATACTTTTGACTGCCGGTCTGCCAAACAGATGCATTACTGTTATAATGAGCAACCTGGATGTAATCTTTATGAATATAAATTATCATTGGAAAAAAGGATAAAGCATGAGCGACTGGCCAATAGGCATTTCAACAGGCTCTTTCTATCAGATGAGCATCTTTGATTGTCTGGAACCAATTCGTAATGGTGGTTTCAGCATGGTGGAGATCTGCTCTTCACCTGGACATCTCAATTTTCATGATCTGAATACAGTCGCTCAAGTTGCCAAACTTCTCAAAGAGCTTGGTCTGGAGGCATACTCATTTCATGCTCCTTTTATAGATGTGGATATTTCTTCTCTGGATCAGCAACACCGCCAGTATTCTCTGGATCAGTTGATAATGGCTGCAGAAGCAGCTACCACAATGGAGGTTCGTCATTTCGTAATCCATCCTGGTCCGGACAAAACTTTAAGCTTTTCTGTTGAAGAAAGAATGCAGAGGTTAAGAAATGCCGCAGAAATTTTAAATACAGTTGCTCAGAAATGTCAAGAGCTAAAAGTGGGTCTGGTACTTGAAAATATGCTTCCCCATCTTCCTTTTGGCAGCAGCTCTGATATGCTATGGATAATCGGTGCCATGGACTGTCTTAATATCACCACCTGTCTTGATACAGGACATGCCATTTTATCAGGAGATATTTACAACGTTTTATATAAACTTTCAGGGCATCTGCGGGTAATACATGCCAATGACAATTATGGCACCTCTGATGACCACTTGCCTCCAGGAACTGGATGTATCGACTGGCATAGAGTTCTTTTTGAACTCACCGAAACAAATTTCCATGGAGGAATCATACTGGAACTGTCCGGGGCACATGGAAAAGATATAGAAGGTACATTGGATAAAGCCAGAAAATCACAACTGTATCTTCGAGGCATTGCCCGTTCCCTTTATCTATCCAGTCCTCCAGATGTGGATGTCGCAAATCATAATGAACGTTGAATGGTCTTATCTTTTTATAAATTTTCAATCGTTGATTTCAATGCCTCTCGAAGCTTGGTATTAGCTTCCCAGAAATATAGACCGTATGGAATGTCTACATTCTGTTCATAGCGTTTTTCAAAAACAATAATATCCTGTTTTGTCCTGGGTGGATCTATTGATAACCCTTTAACTGTAATTTGACAGGATACTTTCAAACTGGTCTCTTCAGTTTCATCATAATCATATTTGAAAACCTGAGAATGCATACTGATTATCAGATCAGAAGGTGTTGTGCCTGAGGACTCCTGCATATAACAGGAATCTTTAAGAAATGTTTTAATGTAGGATGCATTGGCAAAATCTGGTGGAATAGTGATTTGGCTCACTGAGGTAGTCTTGAAATCCAGTGTATACAACGGACGGGAAATTTTAAATATAAAATTCTGGTCCTGACTTTTGCGAAGAAAGAGACCGAAATTTTTTGCACTGACAAAAACAGAAGCATTCATTACTTTTCCTGGATCCGGACTCACATAGAAAAGAGTACCGTTCTGGACAAATGGGATTTTTGTGTCTTTAAAAGCGATTTTGCCATTTTCATCGGTCTTCTCCGTAAAAAGTACTTTACCATTCTGGAGTAAACCGGTAAGGGCGAAATTACTTAGAGGTGTACTATCAATGAGCACTGTAACAACCGGCGGTTGCACAACTGGTTGACCGGTTTTACCCTGAAGGATCATGTTGGTGGAAGAAATTTTCATTTTATCAAAAAAATTCTGTAAAATGCCACGGATCTCTTCGGAAAGTATTTTTTCAGGATTATCTGGATTGGTGATCGCCTGGCCAATATGTGCTGTGGCGAAAAACAACGCACGTACTCCTGATAAATAAATCTGCTGGTAGATATTTCCCTGCTGTGCATTTTTCAACTCCGACCAGCTTTCAATTGCTGCATTATCAACTGCATTGTTAAAAACCATAAGTGCAGAATCAGCTTTATTGTAGGTAAGTACAAGGTTTGTTGTAAGCAGTTTTCCTTTAAAATCATTTTCTTCGGAACAAAATCGCATGCAGGTATCTATAAAGTTATCCAGATGAAAATTTGAAAGCTTATTCAAAGTGTCAATAGAAACACCTTTATTCTCAGTCAGCCAGATGAGTGTTTCATTTTTTAGTTTGGCTTTGGCGATTTTACGGACTTCTTCTGATTGTTCTTTAGTAGCAGGTCCGGTCAATTGAATGGATGCAGAACCTTTCAGAATATCTGAATGGATAACTGAAAAGGTAAGTAGAATAATCCAGCACCATTGATTCATTGCCATGATACAATTCCTTTCGACACCGGTTAATAATTAAGCTTTGTAAAGGTACATTAATTTAACAATTGAATACAATTGTTAAAAGGTTATCTGGTATCCCTGGCTGCACGCAATACCATCTCAGCCAGTTCCACTGCCTGTTGATTGCTTCGGGCTTCAGCATAACAGCGAATAATCGGCTCAGTATTGGAAGCTCTAAGATGAACCCAGCCATAATCTCTTATGATTTTCAGACCATCAAGTCTGTTTTTCTGTTCCGAAGGAAACTTCTCATCCACTTTTTTGAGTACAACAAGCGGATCTGTACCTTCGCATGAAAGTTTTTCTTTGACTATAGAATATTTTGGCCATTCTGATGCCAGCTCTGAAAGCCGTTTTTTACGACTTGCCATCAATTCCAGAATCAATGCCAGGCCACCCAGACCATCACGGCAGGATGATATTTCCGGAAAAATAACTCCTCCATTACCTTCTCCGCCATAAATGCAGCCATGTTTTTCCATGTCTTCAACCACATTGGCTTCCCCAATTTTAGAACGGATTACATCTACACCATATTTTTTAGCAACATCGTCGATAAGCATCGATGTAGAAAGATTGGTGGCAACTGCAGACTTTTTCCTGCCTAACAGATTATCCAGAGCAAAAACCAGAGTAAATTCTTCAGATATCTCCTGGCCAGTCTCACCCATGGTAGCTAACCTGTCTGCGTCAGGATCAAAGACAAAGCCCCCCCAAAGTCTCGGGGTTTTCTTCAACAGATTTGCCAAATCCTGTAAGTGTTCCGGTCGGGGTTCAGGATTATGCACAAAATCACCATCAAGTTTGTTGTGAACTCCGACCCATTCGACATTTAATTCTTTGAGTAATTGGGGAAAAACTGCGCCCGCAGCTCCATTTATGGAATCTATGGCAATTTTCAATTCTGCAGATTGAATAAGTTTAACATCGATTCGATTTAATATTTTTTGAATATGAATAGATGCACCATCAATGCTCTTTTCAGCAATTCCAGAAAATTTATTGAAATCATCAGAGGAAAGATATTCACCGCGATGGAATGCATCATAAACAGTTTGACACTCTTTAGCTCTGTATAGTCGACCACTTGAGTGGACCATTTTATAGCCATTATATTGTCCAGGATTATGACTTGCAGTAATGATTATTCCAGCTGATGCATTTAATGCCTCCACTGAAACACAAATTGTAGGAGTCGGGGCAATTCCCAGATCAAGCGGTGTTCCTCCTGCAGCACGGATCCCTCTGAATATCGCTTCTGCCATCACCAGACCGCTTGCACGGGTGTCCCTGCCAACTAAAATTTTACCTCCACCAGCTAACCTTGTCTGGATGTAAGCGATTCGTGAAACAAATAACGGATCTATTGTCTTACCAAATATTCCTCGGATGCCGGAAACTGACATAATGGGTAATTCTGCCATGTTTTACTCCTTGTTTGCTCAATTTGTATCATTTCAGATACAAGAATTGCCGAAGGGATGCACTGGAGGTATATTTAAGATACCCAGAGCAAGAAAATGATCCTTCAGTAATGTATAATTATGTAAAAATAGATTACTCTGCTTAGACTTGAAAGTATTCATTTCGTAAAAGCAGACTTTTTTAAGGGGTAAAATCGTATGTCGATTGAACTATTGTGGATTATACCGATTGTGGCCTTTTCATCTTTCGTATTTTTATTGATCTATAACATCTCAAAAAATCAAGACAATCCATACAAAGAACTTTCCAAAGAAGTGACTCGATTCAACAATGGGATGCACCAGCCGGTTCATCAGATTCAGATTACACCAGAAAAACGACTTGATGAGCTGGAAAAAGCAATTCTTTCGGTTAACGAGTCTATAGCCAATCAACAAGTCATGATGAGCCGGGTCAATCTTGAGAAGACATCAAATAATACCGAGATTGAGGATCTTAGAAAAAAACTTCATGAATTACAGAAAGAGTATGACATAGTTATAAGTGAAAACTATTCACTTCGTGCAAAAATTAAATACCTGGTGGAAAATAAAGAGACTGATGCAGAGGAAAAAACGAG
>DATAMG010000035.1:0-30561 GCA_036260705.1 Chitinispirillaceae bacterium
ATCATTACAAATTTTATTTGATGTTTGTTGCAGAAACTGATCAGCCTTTCTGGATCTTCAAATACGCTGACCACTGTTTCATGGCTTAGCATGGCTATTAATGAATCGGTAAGAGGACTTGGAGCAGAATATAGAGCCAGTTTGACATCTTTAGCATTCAGGTCTTCGTTTTGCAGAATATCAGGAGATTCCAGTTCTTCTTCTTCTTGTTTTTCAGTTTCCTTTCGAAGAACATCCCACTTATTTCTTTCGATAATTTCAAGTAATCTGGATATTTTCTGACTTTCCAAACTAATCATTTTTAAGTTCAGTTTCCTTTCTATCACTTCTACAATAAGAAATCAACTTCGTTATCAAGATACCCCAGAGTTAACCCTTTGACAAATAATGATTCAACTCTGGGGTGTTCATCTGTGATCACGCTGTTTTTGCTCCTGCCTGATCTATCCTTCCATATAGAAAAATCAAAACTTGAAAGGCTCGCAAAGCCATATGGTAGCAGCCTGTTTTATCGGTAATGCATCAAATCTGCTTTGAATGAATTATATAGTAACGTAGTGATACTAACAAGGGGCATGAAACCACTATGATAACCGAATCAGTTTGAAAAGATAGAATATCGCAGGGGTTTTGAACAGAAGAGCGGATGAATCTTGTTCATCCGCTTTCAAATATCATTTATAATGAGGAAAAATTGCATTGCTATGAAGTGGATACAGTTTTATGGCATCGATTACTTTTGAAAGATCCACTCCATTGCGTTCTGCAAACGGGCTCCATTCTCTGAAAAAAGTATGAATCGCTGCCTGATAAGAGTTATAGACAATCGATGTGGTTTCGGACTCTATGGGCCGGTCTAGTACTGTGAGCGTATGGTTATTTGTTTCAAGCATGCTCTTTAAAAAGAATCTTACTCTTCTGCGGGATTCATCGTTACATCCTGCACATACTCTCCAGAGATTTCTTGTATTGATCAAGGAATGATTTTCGGGAGTGACCCGTTTAAAACAATGTGCCAGTAATGGCTCAGTTTCTATTTCCCGAACGTTGAACCCATCTTTTAGAATTGGATAAGCAATCAACTCGGTTGTGCCTGGAACGACTGCGAAATCTATTAAAACCAGGCAGTACGGTGAAATCTTTTCCCCGATGATTTTCATGACGTTTTTTAGATCTTCTATATCGGTCTGATTAGCTGGCGCATTTTCTGCTTTTCTACCGTTTTGTGAACCGACCAATACACAGTCGGCAAGTGAAAGACATTCAAAATTGAAAGTTGCAGTCAGATTTTGGCTGAAATTAACCTTACTGGAAATTAATTCTGATATCAAAAAATTTTCGGAGCTGAATGGGGAGATCCCTTTATTGAATACGGGTATTTTCCAGTAGTTATGCAGTCCTGAATTTTGACACCAGATAACAAATTTTGAATAATCACCATGGCAGTTTTTTGTATCGGCAATAATTGAAGCTATGGCAGAATCCCAGAAATCTGATCCGGTAACCACTACAACCTCTTTTTGTTGAGATCGGGCGTTATCTGCCAGTGCTCTGATACGCTTAAATTCACTTTTAAAATCATTTTCTAGTGGAATGGTGAATTTTTCTCCCTGAGGGCTAATAGAAAAAATGGCGTCACTATTAGCAGGCATTGGCTCTCCTCCTTTGCATTTCTCAATCGGAAATCAGGTGAATTACATCTATACTGCAAAGTTCATGCCTTAATTGCAGAACAAAGGTCAATCTGGGCTATTTCTTAAGAGACACTAACCATATTCTAATCAAATTCTAACAGAGTAAATTGATATTGAATTAGAAATCAATTTATTACTTAAAGAAGGATTTTCGATGATATCAGTTGATGAAGATGTCAAAATTACCACTGAAGAGCTCAATTTTTTTTATGGTCAAACACAGGCATTACATAATATTTCCATAAAAATACCTCAAAAACAGGTCACAGCCTTTATTGGGCCTTCCGGTTGCGGGAAATCGACTTTCCTGAGAACTCTAAACAGAATGAATGACATTATCGAGAATTCCAGGCTCACCGGCAGGATATTTATTGATAGTGTAGATATATACAAAAATGGAATTGATGTGGTTTCTTTGCGTAAGAAAGTGGGTATGGTCTTTCAAAAATCAAATCCATTTCCAAAATCAATTTTTGAGAATGTTGCTTTTGGACCACGTATTCATGGACAGAAAAATAAAGGAAAACTGGAACAGATAGTAGAAAAAAGCCTCATTCAGGCAGGTTTGTGGAATGAGGTAAAAGACAGATTGGAAAAAAGTGCCCTGGGTCTTTCCGGTGGCCAGCAACAGCGCCTCTGCATTGCACGAGCTCTTGCCGTAGAGCCTGAAATTTTACTGATGGATGAGCCTGCAAGTGCACTTGATCCCCGATCAACTGCCCGTATAGAAGATCTCATCGGGGATCTTAGAGAAAACTATACAATTATAATCGTGACCCATAATATGCAGCAGGCCTCCAGAGTTTCAGATTATACTGCATTCTTCTATGAGGGAAAACTTATCGAATTTGACCACACACGCATAATATTTACTCAACCCAAAGAAAAACAAACTGAAGATTACATAACCGGACGGTTTGGATAAGAGGAGTCTAATCATGTCGATGCATCTGTCACGTGCTGTAGAAGTGTTGAAAAAAAAAGTCCTGTCTTTAGCCACACTGGTAGAGGAAAGTGTAGCTCAGGCAGTTAATTCTGTAGAGAATCTGGATACCATTGCAGCCGAAAAGGTGATCAAAAATGATGATAATATTGATCAGATGGAAATTGATGTAGAAGAGGAGTGTCTTAAAATCCTTGCACTTCATCAACCAGTAGCAGTAGACCTGAGATTTATTGTATCTGTACTGAAGCTAAACAGCGATCTTGAGCGAATAGGTGACCTGGCAGTAAAAATTGCAGAACGTACTGTTTATCTTGTGAAAAATTCAGATAATTGTAACAGATGTTTCGATTTTACCAGAATGTATGAGTGTACCCGTCTGATGCTAAAAAAAAGTCTTGATTCTCTTATTCGCATGGATGTAAAGCTGGCTTATGAAGTGGGAGCTGCAGACGATGAACTGGATGTATTAAACAGAGAAATGTACTTAAGAGCCAGAGAAGGTATTCATAGTCAACCGAAATGTGTTGATATGTACCTGAATTATATAGCTATTTCACGTTCTCTTGAAAGAATAGGCGATCATGCCACAAATATTGCCGAAGACGTTATTTATATGGCGGAAGCTAGAATTATTCGCCACAGTATTGAGAGGAAAAAAAAGAGTAGTTGAGTGTCGAGTGTAAGGAGTTGAGGAAGTACGGGAATCGGCCATGGGCTCTTACTCTTTGGTAATGAATAGTGAAATGTTGTGGCGGTGTTATGATTATCTAATGTTTTTGAAATGGTCTGCTAACAGGTATCTAACAATTAATAACGATTTTATTACATGTAAGTTGGATATCATCTGAAACAGGAAAAAGGAGGTAATAAAGATCGTTTATACTGTTAGCATCGCGTACCGTTATCTGATTCTACTGGAAAGAATTACACTTAAAATGAATTTTAATCAAGGAGTTTACATTTGAAAATTAAAAATCTGTTAATCGTTGCATTAATGATCTGGAGCAGCGCAATTGCCCAGAATGATAGTGTGGCAGGGAATAGCATATCAGAAGCTGAAAAAATTACACAGCTGGAAGATAAGCTGAAGGGACTTGAAGAGTCTTACCTGGAGACTAAGGGGGATGTTAATAAATTAAAGAAAATCAAGGTGTCAGGATATGTTCAGGCACAGTTGAGAGTTGCAACTGATACATCTGGTATTGGTAAAGGAAAGTATAAAATTGGTAAATTTCAGGGTGGAGACCTGGCCTCCGATTCAAGAAGTGTACTTCAGATCCGACGTGGCCGTATCAAGGTTGCTTATGAAAACAGTTACTCTCAAATGGCGGTTCAATTGGACTGCATTCCCAAAGGTGTAAGCATTAAAGATGCATATATGCGTTTTTCTGCACCATGGTTGTATGGCTTTGGCATAAAGGCTGGAGTATATGATCGTCCTTTCGGTTTTGAGATCTCTTATTCTTCAAGCAGCAGAGAATCTCCGGAACGTTCGCGGATGTTTCAGACTCTATTCCCTGGTGAAAGGGATATGGGAGCCTCAATTGAATACATACCTAATGATAATCTGCCATCATGGGCACAGTTATTCAATTTAAAACTTGGAAGGTTTGCCGGTAATGGTATTAATGATGAATTTGATGATATACGGGACTGGATCGGTCGATTCGGTTTATCTATTCCGCTTAATAGTATCAACATGGCAATTGATGCAGGTTTCTCAGGATATGCAGGTGCAATTAGAAGTCTGAATGATACATTGAAAGAAATGTCTGATACATTATGGGTTAGCAGATTGGGAAAGAAGAATAAGGAAATAGACAGGCAATATTTCGGTGGTGATATGCAGATTTATTATGGAAATATACCGGTTCTGGGAGGGATGTCATTACGTGGTGAAGTTATTGGTGGTCAACAGCCTGGGCGGGCATCCAGCAATGAGTCACCCAAATCGTCTGCGGCAGATGCAAGCATGATATATGTACGGAACTTCATAGGTTTTTATACCATGGCCGTATTGAATATCGATCCTCTTAAATGTCAGCTGGTGGGAAAGTATGACTTTTTTGACCCCAACATCGAAATTGAGAAAACCGGTGTGAAAAGCCTGGCTGATGCCTCATTTAAAACTCTGGGCCTTGGTCTGGTATATCACTGGGATGAGAACGTTAAAATTATGGCTTATTTTGATAAGATTACCAATGAAGAAATTGGAATAGATCCTTACAAAAAAGACATCAATGATAATGTTTTTACACTCCGTATTCAGTATAAGTTCTAAAAAGGTATAAAGGAGAAATTAAAATGAAGATCAAAAAAATAATAATGATATCTGGTGTGCTGGTTAGTGCTGCAGCCCTGGCTTTCGCAGCTTCAACCAGTATAACTGTCAAAGGGTCTGATACTATGGTGATTCTGGCTCAGAGATGGGCTGAGGAGTACATGAAGAGTAATCCAAATACCTCCATACAGGTGACTGGTGGTGGATCAGGAACTGGAATCTCAGCATTGATAAATGGTACAACTGACATTTGCAATGCTTCACGACCGATGAAAGGCAGCGAACGCGATAAGCTCAAACAGAGATACTCATCTCTGGGGGTGGAAATTAAAACTGCCAAAGATGGAATTTCTCTTTATCTAAATGCTGATAATCCGGTTTCTGAACTGACTCTGGAGCAGATTAAGGGTATTTACACAGGAATGATCACCAGCTGGAAAGATGTTGGTGGAAATGATAGTAAAATTATTGTCTACGGAAGGGATAACAGTTCAGGAACTTACGTTTATTTCAGAGATGTTATTCTTAAAGGGCAGGATTATACTGGCAACATACAGAGTATGCCAGGTACAGCAGCAGTAGTAAATGCAGTTGAAAAAGATGCTAACGGGATCGGATACGGTGGCGCAGCATACGGTAATAGAATTAAATATGTTAAAGTCAAAGTGGATCAGAATACGCCCGGATATGATCCTACTCTGGAGAATATTAAGGCTGGCAAATATCCGATTACTCGATACCTGTACATGTATCTGAAAAGCAAACCGGCTGGCGAGCTCAAAAAGTATATCGACTGGATTCTCAGCGATGAAGGTCAGGCAGTGGTATCAAAAGTAGGGTATTTCCCCATTCGTTAAAGATTTGGTGAAAAAATGAGAGATGAACTCCAATTGAATACTGAGTTGGTAAAGGACAGTCGGGGAATAGAATCCCCACTGTCTTCAAATCAGATTGCATTACCTGTTAAAAATAGAGGTGATGGTAACATTATAATCGAAAAAAAAACGTTTCGTCCAGTGGAATTCATTATTGAGCGATTTCTTCAGATAATCTCCTTTTTTTCTCTGGCCTGTATTATTCTAATCTTTACTTTCGTTTTCCGTGAAGCTGCTTCAATTTTCTTTGCAAAAGAAGACGTCATGGAAGAGTCGGTTGAGCCATCAGAAACATATGGTGAAGAGGCTCTGGGTGAACAGATACCCGTTGAAAATATTGTAATGAAAGAAGAGGTGCAAAAAACCTCAATCATTAGAAGCATTTCAGGAGCAAAGTGGGTTCCTGTTTCACGACATCCTCAATTTGGCATATTACCATTGTTGCTTGGAAGTATAAATGTGGCATTATTAGCTATTCTTATAGCAGCTCCGATCTCTATTTTTGCTTCGTTGTATACTACTACATTTGCGCCAAAACCGGTAAAGGAAATTGTTAAACCGGTTGTGGAAATACTGGCAGGTTTTCCTTCTGTGGTAATTGGCTTTTTTGCACTGATAATAATAGCATCGCTGGTTCAAATTATCTTTGGACTTCAATACCGGCTTAATGCATTTGTTGGAGCAATTGCTTTATCTCTGGCAATTATACCGGTAATATTTACTATTTCAGAGGATGCCCTGAATGCAGTGCCGCGTTCCTATATAGAAGCATCGCTGGCTTTAGGGGCACAAAAATGGGAAACTGCATTGTTTGTGGTTTTGCCATCAGCAATCCCCGGGATATTTGCCGCGGTTTTACTGGGAATTGGTCGTGCTGTCGGTGAAACAATGATCGTTTTAATGGCCACTGGAAATGCTGCTTTAGCTACACTTAATCCATTCAGTCCGGTTCGGACCATGGCGGCTACGATTGGTGCTGAGATGGCAGAAGTGGTATTCGGTGATATTCATTACAGTGTATTGTTTTTTATCGGAGTAGTCCTGTTTATCATATCATTCCTGCTAAACTTAACAGCAGAAACTGTGGTACGCAAGCTGGTAATGAGGCGTTATTCATGAAAATCGGAAAAAAAAGTGTTTTGAAATTTATAGTCCCGGGATTTGCCGGTTTATGTGCATTCTCTATCATTGCAATTGTGGCAGTATTGATTCTGGTTTTGTTGATAAATGGACTACCTGATATCAGCTGGAAATTTCTTACCAGTGCTCCAGAGCAGGGTATGACTTCCGGGGGGATATTTCCGGCCATAATAGGAACTTTTTTTCTTGTTCTACTTATGTCAATAATTGGTGTTCCGGTTGGGACTATCACTGCTTTGTACCTTTCTGAATATGTATATCAGGGTTCAACAGTAGTAAAGGTTATCAGGTTCGCTGTAAATACACTTGCCGGAATACCTTCAATTGTATATGGACTTTTCGGTCTCGGTTTTTTTGTACAGTTTATTGGACTTGGGATGGATAAAATTCTTTATGGAAATGCCATAGTGAAATGGGGACAACCTAATATTTTATGGGCAAGCCTGACTATGGCAGTATTGACATTACCAGTTGTTATAGTTTCTGTGGAGGAGGCTATAAGGACTGTACCCAGGGAACTGCGGGAAGCCAGTCTTGCACTGGGTGCTACCCGTTGGGAAACGATACTGAAAATAGTTCTACCGGGGTGCAGTACCGGTATTATGACAGGTGCAATTCTGGCAATCAGCAGAGGGGCTGGAGAAGTAGCACCGATTTTATTTACCGGAGCAGCCTATTTTTTGCCGCATCTGCCATCATCGTTTTCAGATCAATTTATGAACTTAGGATATCATATTTATATCATGTCAACACAATCTCCGGATGTGGATGCAACCAGGGGAATTCAGTATGCAACAACACTCGTATTATTGCTGCTGACATTTTCGTTTAATATTGCAGCTGTGATGGTTCGTTCAAAAATGAGAAAGAAGCTGGTATGATTAAACCAGGTTCAGTTTATCTGATCGATGATATATTTTTCGTTACTACTCAGCTATTAATCGAATTAGGTTAAACTATCTAATCAGAAATAATAGGAAATAATAGGAAATAAATTCTAAACGAAAACCAGGAATCAAGTAAAAGAATTTGCATTATCTCATGTTTTCTATCTGATTGTTTCTGATTGTTAATTTTTTTCCCTATTTGATATTTGTCCTTAGGAACTGAGTAGTTACTATTTTTCTATATTGAGTTTCAATTACATTCCAAGGAGTGCTATGTCATCTGAGCGCATTCTGGTTATTGAAGATGATGAGGATATTCAGACTTTAATAACCCACAATCTAACCCGTGAGGGCTTTAAAGTAACAGTTGCCGGAAATGGAATCGAAGGAATAAACAAAATCCGGCAGGAAACTTTTGATTGCATTGTTCTTGATCTTATGCTTCCTGGTATCGATGGACTGGAAATATGCCGGCAATTGAAAAAAGATCCAAACACTCAACATATTCCAATCACAATGGTTACTGCAAAGGGTGAAGAGAGTGATATCGTTACCGGGTTGGAGCTTGGGGCTGATGATTACATAATTAAACCGTTCAGTCCCAGGGTGCTGGTAGCCCGCATAAGATCGATTCTGCGACGTAATAATCAACGCACAATTGATAGTGAATCTATTATAACCACCAATGACATCGAGATCCACCCTGGTCGTCACGAGGTATTATGCAAGGGAAAAAAGGTTGACCTTACCTATATGGAATTTCAGGTACTTCAGCTTCTGGCCAGTCATCCGGGATGGGTTTTTACCAGAAACAAAATAATTGACAATGTTAGAAATGACAACTATCCGGTTACAGACAGGTCGGTAGATGTGGTTATTGTAGGGTTGAGAAAAAAACTGGGTGATAACGGATCGCTGATTGAAACTGTCCGTGGAGTGGGCTACCGGTTTAGCGAAGCCGAATGAGATTGAGATAAAGAGGAAATGATGAGAATTACCAGAATTACCTGGCAGATTTTTTCTGTGTGCATTGCTGTTACTCTTTTGTCGCTTATTTCGATAGCAATTTATGCATCAAATACTTACCGGAAATTTTATTACAGGAATCTTACCGAAGACTCGATTGTAAAATTATCGCTTATAAAACCGCTGCTTGAAAACAGGATAAGCTGGTTATCTAAAGATAGTCATGAATTGTCCATACAGGAAAACAGATTTGCAGTGGATTCTTTGTGTAAAGCTATAGGTAAATCAATTAAAGCCAGAATTACTGTAATAGAGCAGTCTGGACTGATATTGGGAGATTCAGAGAAAGATCCCGGGCAGATGGATAACCATGCACATCGCCCGGAAATTGTGGCTGCATTTAAAGGTAATACCGGTGTGCAACAACGGTTCAGTCCTACATTGGAATTTCCCATGCTTTATGTGGCTGTACCTGTAATGCTCAATGGAAAGGTCGTGGCGGTTTTAAGACTCTCTGAACCTTTACAGCAGATAAGAAAACACACTTACCTTTTTTATGCAAATGTAGGAATCGCATCAATTGTGGCACTCTTTATAATTGCACTGGCTAGTCTTTCAATAGCTCGCACCTTATGCAAACCCATTCTGGAAATGAAGTGCGGAGCAGAAAGAATTGCCGGTGGTGAATTAGATTTCAGGTTAAAAATTCCGTGTGTAGAAGAGATTCGTGGACTTGCATTGGCGCTAAATGCCATGGCAAAATCACTGGGAGACCGTATCGGTATCATCACAAGTCAAAAAAACGAACTGGATACAATTCTATCAGGAATGTCTGAAGGTGTGCTGGCTGTAGATGTTGACGAGAAGATTATCACTATAAACCCTGCTGCTGCAGAACTGCTGGGAATATCTCAGGAAAATGCAAAAGGCAAATGGATTCATGGTATCGTTCGCAATAGCTCTCTGCAAAAATTTCTTCAGGACACGCAGGCCAGCAATTCGATAACAGAAACAAGTTTCACACTGCCCAGTCCGGCAGGAGAGCTCCACATCGATGCAAAAGGAAAAAAACTTGGCTCTTCCAAATCCGCTCCTGATGGCGTTTTGTTTGTTTTGCACGATGTAACCAGGTTAAAGCGGCTGGAGATTATTCGTAAAGATTTTGTAGCCAATGTTTCTCATGAATTAAGAACACCTTTGACATCCATAAAAGGATTCGTGGAAACTATCCGTCATGGTGGATATGCTCTTCCTGATGATGTCCAGAAATTCCTTGAAATCGTATCCACCAAAACCGAGAGACTTTGTTCTATGGTGGATGATCTGCTTGCATTATCCTCAATAGAGAGGGAATATGAACTGCAGGAGATTCAAACTGTCCCAACCGCGATTAATACTGTTCTGGATGACGCTGCTAAAACCTGTTATGCTAAAGCAGCGCTTAAAAATATTACACTGAATATTAACTGTGATTCCGATCTTGAAGCTGTTACCAATTCAGATCTTCTGGAGCAGGCTGTATCCAATTTGATTGACAATGCTATTAAATACAGTCCTGAAGGGAAATCGGTTTTAATAAAAGCCGAAAAAAACAGAGAAGAACTGATTATTTCGATCATAGATGAAGGTATTGGTATACCCCCTGAACATCACCAAAGAATATTCGAACGTTTTTACCGTGTAGATAAAGCAAGAAGTCGTAAAATGGGGGGGACTGGGCTGGGATTATCAATTGTGAAAAATATCTGCATCTCACTGGGAGGGAAAATAACCGTGGAAAGTAAAGTAGGGGAAGGAAGTGTTTTCCGGATAATTTTGGGAACACAAACACTGGCTTGATTATGTGGTGTTTCCATTACCCGGTACAGCTTCCTATTGCCGGCCTTTTTTAGATGCTCTTTTGCTAGCCGCAGCATGATTCGTGATGGTGACTGGCTTTGTATCTCCATAAATATCTGTACTGGCTCTAAAACCAAACCTATCGTTATGTTTTTCACCGGGAGAATGACAATTTAAAATTTCTGTATTGGAAAGATCACCCAAATAAATTATCTTGTAAGTATAACAACCCACTGTAAAATCGATTATTATTTTTTTTAAAACGATACCAGATTTTTTAATTTCACCTTAATAAAAGGAGCTTTAATGTCAAAGTTTTCCATAATGGGTACTTTATTGGTATCTGCAGGCATTTCCGCAGCAATTTTAAGCTGTGCTGGTACTCCGTCAAAACCGGTTATTATTGAAGGAAAAGGGACGGTTGCTCTTGTCAGCTATTCACTTAATAAATCTATTGTGAAACAAGGTCAGGAACCTGATAACCAGGGACCCGGTTTACTCCAGAAAGCAATAAAAGGCAGAGAGAATGCGGAAGCCGATTATTACCAGGATCAAATAGAAGCACTCGTTGGAATATATCAACAGTTTATCGATCAGATGAGTGATGTCTTCAGTGTTCCGTTTATGGATGTATCCACTGTAACTGGAAATGAATCGTACCAGAGTGAAACAAAACGCGTGCCCAAAATGGTTATGGGCGTAGATATTGCTCCAGGTAAAGACCAGTTTACCACTGGAAACCTGAATTTCATCGATTTTACTGACAAAGAAAAACTAAACAAGCTGGCAGCTCAGCTCAAAGCAGATCTTCTTATGCTGGTTTATAATGATGCCAATTATGATTTATATACTGGAGTATCGGGCGGCCTTTTCAGTGGTGGGGCAGCAAAACTGTACCTGAACACTACTATCTATATTTATGACCCTAAAATAGGTGACTATATTTTCAGGAAGACTTTTACAGGACAAAGTGATGAAAATATTCCTATGGTTCAAAATTATGTAAATACAAAACACTTCCCGAAATGTTCTCTTTCAGCACACCAGAAAAATCTTAATGCAATAAAAGCATTTTTACAATCTGAAAAACAGAGAGCTGCTCAGATTCCACAATCCTGATTATCGGTAATTATTTTTTAAATTCCGGTATGTCCGAAGCCACCGGCACCCCTGGTGGTTTCGGTGATTGATTCTATTTCTGCAAAATCAAGAGAAGTGGCGACGCTTGCCGGTACTAACTGGGCAATCCGGTCACCTCTTTTGACAGAAAAAGGCTGATCACCGAAATTTGACAGAATGATTTTGACTTCACCACGGTAATCTGCATCGATTGTTCCAGGAGCATTCAGGACAGTTACACCGAATCTAAAGGCCAGTCCGCTTCGGGGGCGGACCTGCACTTCGTAGCCTTCAGGAATTTCCAGGCACAGACCGGTTGGAACAAGAGCTCTTCCACCGGAAGGAATTATCAGCTCAGAGTCAACCGCAGCACAGACATCGCATCCGCTGGAACCTCTGGTCATTCGCCTGGGAAGGGGGAGGCCTTGAGCATGGTCTAGTCTTTTTACCAAAATTGTATTGTCGTTCATACTGTAGAATCTATCTTTAGAAGTTTACGGGAGAGATTTAATTGTGAATTTCGCAATTGAGCGGATTATCAGATTCATGGCAGAAGAAAAAGTAATAGAAAAACAGGGGAGATTAAGCTCCCCTGTAAATCTTTTTACAGAAGAGCCTTACGGCTTAATTTGACTTTACCGAACCGGTCGAAGCCAATGAGTTTGACTTTGACTTTGTCTCCCACATTGAGGATGTCCTCTACTTTGGCGACACGCTGCAGGTCAAGTTCAGAAATGTGGACAAGGCCTTCCTTGCCAGGGAGGAATTCGACAAACGCACCGAATTCCACAACTGATTTAACCAGACCGTCATAAACCGCTCCCAGTTCTGGTTCTGCTACGATACCTCTGATTTTTCTGAGTGCGGCATCACGCTGCTCCTTATTGGTTGCGGCGATCTGTATTGTTCCATCATCTTCAATGAAAATTGTAGTACCTGTTGTTTCCTGAATTTCTCTTATCATTTTACCACTGGGACCGATAACTTCACGGATTTTCTCTTTATCGATAGTAATGGTGCTGATCCGTGGAGCGAAGGCAGAAAGCTCTTTACGAGATGCAGGGATCGTTTGCTCCATAATGTCGATTATTCGCATACGGGCGATTTTCGCTTTTTCAAGGGCCTCTTTCATCAATTCTGGAGTAATGCCGTGAATTTTAATATCCATCTGAATGGCTGTAACTCCATCACGGGTGCCGGTAACCTTGAAATCCATATCACCCACATGATCTTCTGTTCCCAGAATATCAGTAAGAATTGCGACTCTGTCACCCTCTTTGACCAGTCCCATGGCCACACCTGCTACATGTGCTTTAATTGGAACTCCGGTGGCCATCAGTGACAATGAAGAACCACAAACCGATGCCATGGAAGATGAGCCATTGGATTCCATGATTTCAGAAACTACACGAATAGTATAAGGAAAACTCTTCTCGTCAGGAAGAACCGGTGCCAGAGAGCGTTCGGCCAGATGTCCATGTCCAACTTCACGTCTGGAGACTGTACCCAGCCTCTTTACCTCACCGACTGAATAGGGAGGGAAGTTATAGTGCAGCATGTATGATTTGTCATACTCACCCTGAATACTGTCTATGTGTTGTTCGTCTAACTTGGTTCCAAGAGTAGTTGCTACCATTGCTTGTGTTTCGCCACGTGTAAAGAGAGCTGAACCATGAGCTCTTGGAAGAATATCGAGTTCACATGTGATATCACGTATCTGATCGAGTCCTCTTCCACCTATTCTGATACCCTGATTGAGGATGGTCTGTCTGATATCCTCCCGTTCGATATCTGTGAATATGGAATCAATAACAGCTGCAGAATCAGGAAATTTTTCTGCCAGTGCCGTCTGTACTTCCTGTCGAAGTGCATCTACACCGCTATAGCGTACTTTTTTATTTCCGCAAAAACTGATATCGTGAATCCGGTCTTTAACCAGTGCAGTAACCGCATCTACAATTTCTGGATTGACTTCTTTAAGCGGATACTCTGCTTTAGGAGGTTTACCAACGCGGGCAATGAGATCTTTTTGTAAAGCTACCAGTGCTTTTATGTTCTGGTGTGCCAGGAGCAGAGCTTCAATGAGCTGATCTTCACTAAGCTCAGAGCATCCACCTTCAACCATCATAATAGAATCCTCTGTACCTGCAACGACAAGATCGAGTGCTCCGGCTTCAGTTTCGGCCAGTGATGGAAATACTTTCAGTTGGCCATCAACCATGCCTACACGTACACAGGCAACAGGTTCTTTGAAAGGGAGATCAGAAATGCAAAGGGCGCTTGATGCGGCAGTAACTGCAATGGTATCTGCATCAAAGTTGTCATCAGCGGAAATAACTGTGCAAACAACCTGAACTTCAGTTTTATATCCTTTGGGGAAAAGAGGACGAATAGGACGGTCTACAATTCTTGCGGATAAGACTTCCTTTTCGCTGGGTTTTCCTTCTCTTTTAACAAAACCACCTGGTATTTTTCCTGCAGCATATGTTTTTTCAACATATTCGACGGTAAGAGGGAAGAAATCAGAATCTGCTTCAGAACCGCTACATACTGTAGCCAAAACCATAGTATCACCAATACGGGCAATCACAGAACCATCAGCCTGCTTTGCAATGCGGCCTGTTTCCAGAGAAACCTTGATATTAGAAATTTCGGTTTCTACATTGATACGAGTCATCTATAACTCCTGATGTTAGATTTTTTTTTATATTTAGTCATCCATACAAACAATATTAAGTAAAGACGACAAAATATTGTCGTCTGAGGGATTTATGTACAGGCCAGAGAGAGAGTCGCAATTATTCATAACCACCAATGAGCATGAAATCTGCAAGCCGGTGGGCGCTCCACGGTCTAAAGAAGGAGAATGCGGCAGTACTGCTTGCCGCTATTTTCTAATATTCAATTTTTTAATTAAAGAGCGGTATCTGTCGATATCGACATTAGTCAGATAATCAAGCAGAGAACGGCGCTCTCCAACCAGTTTGAGAAGTCCGTACCGGGTATGATGATCTTTAGGATTTGCCTTAACATGTTCAGTTAAGTGATTAATCCGTTCAGTTAAAAGTGCAATCTGCACATCAGTGTTTCCGGTATCCTTCTCGGATTTTCCATAAGTAGTTGTCAATTCCTGTTTGCGTTCTTTAGTTAACGCCATTGGAGTCTCTCCTCTGAAAAAAAATGTCTGATTTTGTTTACATCCTGTTGAATATTACTCACCAGTTCGCCGGTATTTGAAAATGCTTGATCTCTACGGATAAAGCTATGGACCCAAATGTGGGCAGTTTGCCCGACCAATGGAGAAGTTCCTTTCAAATCCAGCGCATGAAACTCAAAATGGGTATCCCTATCAGAAAATGTGGGACATGCACCAAAATAGAGTGCACCAGTGAGTATTATATTTTTAAATTCCAGCTCTGCGGCATAAACCCCCGGTGGTGGAATCACTTTCTGCGAAGACGGCCTTTTGAAATTGAGGGTTGGAAAGCCGATTTTTGAGCCGATTTTTAATCCTTCTATCCTTTCAGCTGAAATCAGATAAGGATGACCTAACATTTCTACTGCTTCGGCCATAGAACCATCTGTTATCATTTTGCGAATCTGCGTTGATGAAATAATAGATGAATCCACCTGAAGCAGATTTGCGGTAAATATTGAAATATGATATTTGCTCACAGCGTCACGCAAAAATTTCTTTCCGCCAGAGCGGCTTTTACCTATTGCATGCCCTTCTCCCATAATCCATTCGACCATATGAAGTTTAGAAATTAGAATGTCTTCCAGAAATGATTCGGGAGATTTTTCGCTGAAAGATTTATTGAATGGTATCTTTAAAAGATAATCTATACCTGATTTTTCAATAAGAGTCAGTTTTTCTTCAAATGTTGTAAGCAAGTGCTGTGGCAATTCAGGAAATAACGCCGCGCGGGTATGGGGGTCAAAAGTCACCAATGCACTTGCAGCATTGGTTTGTCGTGCACGGCTGACAACTTCTTTGATTAGTTGCTGATGGCCTCGATGCACTCCATCAAAATTACCCACTGAAAGGACTGTTTTTTCATGAGCAGGCAGATGGTCATCTATTGAAAGCAGCTGCATGGTTATCACCTGAAAGGAAAAACAGTTACAGGATGATAAACTGTCCCCTGTTTCCATTGAAGAACAGCAAGCAGGTGTGTACCCCTGAAAGCAAATACGGTTGAATCATTCATCTGCGGTAATGAAATGTCGATTCCATTAATGAGTTTAAACTGGTCCTGTTCGCAGAGTTGAATGCCTGGTTGATCATTCAAAACAACTGCGGCAGGAATAATATAGTTAACGGCATGGATGATATCATTAATATCCATTGCCTGATCAATACTGAAGTTTCCGCAACGAATACGTCTGATGTAACTGGCAAAACCGCATGAATGCAGCTCTGATGCCAGATCTCTGACCAGGGAACGAACATAAGTACCACCCGAGCAGCTCATCTGGAGTTCAGCCAGACCACAATTTTTATTGTAATTAATCAATTCTAATGTGTAGATATTGACTTTACAGGCTTCCAGCGATGGTGTATGGCCATTTCTGGCCATTTTATAAGCTCTTATGCCATTTACTTTTTTTGCAGAATAGGCTGGCGGTACTTGAAGGCACTCACCATGGAAACGCTTAATTGTTTCTCTGAGATCGTTTAATTCAGGAATGGGCATGCCAGAGCAAACCACCGTTCCCTTACTGTCAAGTGTATCAGTCTGCGAACCGAACTGTAATCCGAACTGATAAACTTTGGGCTCATTGGGAAGATATTGAATAAGGCGTGTCGCACTGCCAATAGCCAATACCAGTACTCCACTGGCATCAGGATCCAAGGTCCCGGCATGTCCGATTTTTTTTACGCCTAAAACCTTTCGCAATTGAGCGACTATTTGAAATGAAGATGGCCCTTGAGGTTTATTTACACAAAGAAAACCGTCCAACCCCTACCGCAGCTCCGTTTCTATAATGGAAAGCATTTTCTGAAGAGCTTGTTCATAAGGGAGGTTTATTGTGCAGCCAGCAGCGTTGGAATGACCTCCTCCGCCAGGAATTTTCTGGGCTATTTTACCAACATCAATTTTCCCTTTGGATCGAAGACTGAAGTGTGTCTCATTATTGCTGTGTTTAACCAGCATTCCGACATATACGCCATCTGCGGTACTGGTATTATCAGACATTCCCTCACTATCACTATATTGGGCACCCAGCTCGCTTACCAGCGAATAAGGCATTTCCATAATGCAAACTCTGCCATCAAGAAGAAAATGCAATGTAGACCAGATTCTGGCCTGCAATAAAAGTGCATTTTGCGAATGTGATGCGTACACTTTTTCGTATACTTTTGAACAGTTTGCACCATTATCGGCAAGATCTGCACACTTTTTAAGGACCCTGCTGTTAGTGTTTGAAAATCTGAAACCACCGGTGTCAGTCATAATGGCAGTGTAAAGGGATTCTGCCACATGGGAGGGAAAAGAGATATTGCAGTGCTGGAAATGATCGTATATTATTTCACCGGTGGCAGATGCTGCTGTATCTACAATGTTTAAGCTGCCAAATCTGGTGTTATCCCGATGGTGATCGATATTTATGATACTGGAAGCTGAACTGGTGCTGATATCCCATCCCAATCGTCCGGGATTTGAACAATCCAGTATTACAAGCACATCGTAATGCCCTTTAACAGGTAAAACTGTCATATTGTCGCTGTTTTGAAGATAGGCGAATTTGACAGGTACGGAATCGTGGTTGCACATGGTAACCTCTTTACCCATGGATTTAAGATACCAGTAAAAGGCTAACTGTGAACCAATCGAATCTCCATCAAGACTCATATGAGAGGAGATAAGAAATTTATCATGAGAGGCTATAAATGAATGCAGTTCATTCCAGATCATCTTGAATTTCTTTGAGTAGCTCGTTGATATGTTGACTATGCTCAATAGAATTGTCGATTTTAAAATACAGACGAGGAAAATGCTTGACAGTTATCCGGCTCGCAACGATTCTCTGAATAAAAGAAGCGGCTTTGTTTAATGCGGCAATAGCATCCGATTTCACATTCGGCTCACCAAGGATGCTTACAAAGACTGTGGCATTACGAGTATCCTGAGCCAGTTTTACCTGCGTAATAGTAACAACTGGCGGGATTCTGGGATCCCGCAGTTCCCTGGAGATTACTACACCGATTTCCCGTTGTAACAGTTCGCTTAATCGCTCTATATGGAAATGAGTTGATGACAACTTTGCACCTCTATGCATGGCTAGAAAGTTTACGGGCAACCTCTATTTCCTCATAAACCTCGAGACGATCGTTTTCCTGGTAATCATGGTAATTGTCCAAAGTTATTCCACATTCATATCCGGCATTAACCTCTCTGACATCTTCAGTCAGTCGTTTCAAAGTTCCGATCCGGCTGTCAGTGATTATAACGTCGTCACGAATCAGTCTGGCTTTAGCTCCACGGGTTACCGTACCAGATTGAATATAGCAGCCAGCAACAACTCCAACCTTGGAGATATTGAAGACTCTGCGAATTTCCACTGAAGCTACCACATTTTCTCTAATCTCAGGTTTTAACATTCCTTCCATTGCATTGCGAACTGCATCCAGAGCCTCATAAATAATTTTATAAGTTCTGATATCCACGCCTTCACGTTTTGCTAGTTCTCTGATTTTGCTGTTGGGGCTCAGATGAAAACCAACGATAAGTGCGTTTGATGCAACAGCAAGCATAATGTCGTTTTCTTTTATGGAACCAACGCTTTTATGTATTACTGCTACTTTAATCTCTTCTGTGCTTAGTTTCTCCATTGAATCGGCCAGAGCTTCTACAGAACCATCAACATCACCTTTGATGATAAGATTGAGAGTCTGTACATTTCCTGCCTGGATCTGCTCATAGAGATGATCTAAAGAAATAGTTCCGATTTTTCGAAGTTCCCGTTCTTTCTGTGCCAAACGTCTGCGAGCAGAAATATCACGCGCTTCTTTCTCATCTTCTACAACTCTGAAAGAATCTCCAGCCTGTGGAGTTCCTGATAATCCCAATACAATTACCGGTTGAGATGGTGTGGCTTCACTGACACTAGTCCCGCGTTCATTAAAAAGGTCTCGCACACGTCCGGAATGGATTCCGGTTACAAATGCATCACCTTTTCTGAGAATGCCTTTTTGTATAAGAATTGTGGCAATCGGTCCTTTGCCTTTATCTAGTTCTGCTTCAACAACAACCCCCTGGGCGTTACCTGAGGAGCTGGCTTTCAGTTCAAGAATTTCAGTTTCCAGCGCAAGTGTTTCCAGCAGTTTATCTATTCCTTTGCCAGTTTTTGCGGAGATTTCCACACAGGATACCTGGCCACCATAGTCTTCAACCAGCACATTATACTGGGCAAGTTCAGCCTTTACCCTATCAATATTGGCGGTGGACAGGTCGACTTTGTTAATAGCAACAACCAACGGCACATTGGCAGCTTTAGCATGGTCGATAGCTTCTTTGGTTTGAGGCATTACACCAGAATCTGCAGCAACAACCAACACAATAACATCGGTGATCTGGGAGCCTCTGGCTCTCATTGCGGTAAATGCTTCATGGCCCGGAGTATCAAGGAAAGTTACCGGACCGTGTTTTGTACGAACCTCGTATGCAGCTATGTGCTGAGTAATACCACCTGCTTCACCGGCAATAACATTGGTTTTTCTAATATAATCGAGAAGTGATGTTTTTCCATGGTCAACATGTCCCATCACTGTAACTACCGGAGCACGTGATACAAGCGTAGATTCTTCTTTCTCGATGATCTCTTCATCCAACTCGGCGGCATATTCAGTCATAAGCTGCGCGGTATATCCGAATTCATCAACCAGAAGTTCAATTGTCTGGAAATCCAGACGTTGGTTAATGGTTACAAAAAGTCCCAGTTCCAGGCATTTTGTGATCAAGTCCGATACCGGGAGATTCATCATGTTTGACAGTTCATTAACTGTGACGAATTCTGAAACATTGAGTATCTTGCGTTCGGTCTCTTCTTCTTTAAGGACAGTGTCTTTTCGATATTTCTTTTTTGAAAATCCGGATCCGATTTTGGCCAGGGTTTTTTTGATGTTGGCCTTCAATTCAAATTCATCGATTTCCGGGCGCTCAACTCTTTTTTTGGATTTCTTTTTACCTTTATCCTTTTTGGAAAATCCTTTACCATCAGCTGATGGTACCGGCATTTCCTGGGGGGGAACAACAGGTTTTGGTGCAGCCCCTGCTGATACTGGTGAGGGACTGTAGGTACGTTCAGTACGTTCAGGGCGTTCGGTACGTTCATGACGTTCATGACGTTCAAACTCTCTGGGCGGTCGCTGTTCTCTTTCAAATGTGCGAGCTGGTTGATAAGGTTGAGGTGCTGAAGGAGTTTTAAACTCTTTGGTGACCTGTTGTGGTGCTGTAATTTCTTTTTGCTCAACCTGAGATGTCTCGCTGACCTGTGTAGTTACGACCTGTTCTGGTTTTTGAACCGGTTCCTCTTCTTTACCGATCAAGTCTTCACGGGCTTTGGTGAGCATCTGTTTTTTGCGCTCATATTCTTTTTTAATTTCTGCCCTTTCAGATTCAAACTTCTTTTTAATTTCATTACGAAGACTTTCATCAACTGTACTCATGTGGCTCTTTACAGGAATACCCATGCCACGCAGCATCTGCACAAGGGCTTCGCTGGAAACCTTAAACTCCTGAGCTAATTTATAAACCTTCTCTTTTGCCATTGCTTACCTCTCGTATTACTTGCAGCGTGTATCTGTAAAGTTATTAAAAACGGAAACTGGGCAGATTTTTCACTGCCATTAATATTTTAGATCTATAATGCAGAGCCGGTAGAATTGTTTTCCTTGTTTTCATTCGCTTCATCTATTGCTTTTCTGCTGTCGTCATCTGACTGGGTCAAATTCTCTATTGCACTGTTTGCAATATCACTCATTACCGGGCTTTCTTCATTGTCGTTTTGCTCAAAGCGTTCGCCTCGGGCTTCTTCACGCATTTTGTCGAAAGCTTCATCATAGCTTTGGTCCTGCTGGTCTGTATTGGCAAAGTAAGTTTGGCCCGCATTTGCCGGGTTATCTTTTTGTTCACCATGCATAGGACCAACTGGAATCTCCGATTGAACAGCATTACGTTGTTCATCGCTCATATTAGCAAATTCCTCATCACCGAAAACATCGATTTCCTTGTCAAGCATTTTGGATGCCAGACGGATATTCTGACCTTCCCGCCCAATTGCCTGGGCCAGATCCTCTTCCCGGATTACCACAATAATTTTGTGGTTACCAACCGGAATGACTCTTTTAACCTCAGCTGGGGCAAAAACCCTGCGAACAAGCAAGGATAATTCATCTGTCCAGTTAATAATATCGATTCTTTCATTTGAGAGCTCACGCACAATAGCCTGTACCCGGTTGCCTCGCATCCCAACGCAGGCACCAACCGGATCTACCCGGCTGTCACTTGTACTAACAGCTATTTTAGAGCGATGTCCTGGATCCCGTACGACTTTTACAATACGAACTGTTTTGTCAAATATTTCAGGTACTTCCAGCTCAAAAAGACGAGCCAGAAAATCCGGAGAGGTTCTGGATATTATGACCTGTGGTCCTTTGGGATTGTTTTTGACCTCAACAATGCATGCTCTTATATTATCACCCTGACGATAGTGTTCTTTTCGAATCTGTTCTTTAAAAGGCAATAATGCTTCGGTACGTCCAAGATTCACCAGAATATTTCCTTTTTCAATCTGCTGAACAGTACCGGTTATAAGTTCGCCCACTCTTTCGCTATAGTCGGCAAAAATTTTCTCTCTTTCAGCTTCTCTTACTCTTTGAATGATTACCTGTTTTGCTGTCTGAATAGCCATTCTGCCAAACAAGTCAATATCAAGATCCTGAATCAGCTCATCACCAATTTCAATATCATCTTCTATTTCCCGGGCATCTTCTAAAAGTATCTGTTTTTCAGGATCCTCTACTACTTCCACCACCATCTGACGGGTGAAAACTTCAAGAAGTCCCTTTTCCCGGTCAACTTTTACCTCTACGTTAATTGGTTTTCCCAGATATTTGCGTGCCGCAGTCGCCAGCGCATCCTTCAAGGTCTCCAGTACCAGGTCCATACTGATACTTTTTTCTTTTGTCACAGCACCTATTGAAGCTACGATATCCAGCGCCTTTATTGCTTCGCTTTTGCTCTTTCTTTTCATCTAAACATCCTTCCCGAATTACTTGAATCGGATCTCTTCCTTACCACTGAAAATATCTGAAAGGGATACTTCCAATATGTTGTGTTCGTTTTTAAGGCGCAATTTGTTGCCCTCACAACTCAATATTTCACCCTGTATCTTCTTTTTCCCTTCAATACCTTCTTTTAAATAAACTATCACCGGATGACCAATTACTCTCTTGAAATCACGTTCAGTCTTTAATGGACGATCTATTCCAGGAGAGGAAATTTCCAGATTATATTTGCAATTGCTGGAAAAATCTTCCTGATCAAGAAGCTCTGAAATGCTATTGCTGACCGTTTCACAATCACTGATGGTTATTGCCTTGTCCGAATCAATGGTAACTCTAAGAATCGAACGACTACCTGCATGAAAAAAACGCAAGTCAAAAAGCTCATAACCCAGTTCTTTGAGTTTGCTCTCAATCAAAGGTTTAATCTGTTCAATCGATGCCATAGCTATTTATTCGCTCACCAACAGGATCATAACAAAAACGGGCTGACGCCCGCTTTTGTCTCAAGCTGAAAAATTCTTATTAATATACAACCTGGCAAATCTTTAATTCAACCTAAATCATACACTATTCTTTATTAGCAAAGCAAGTCAATCAATTTTGCAGTCCATCTTCTAAATTGATTCAAAAAAGAAAGCAAGTACTACTGTGATAAAGAAATTTTTTGCCGCATCATTTCCAGAGCCTGCTCACGACTATTGATTTTCTCTTCCAGCTGAAGATCGTAAATCTCTGAAAGTATTTCTCCAAATTGTGGCCCGGGCTTTAATCCAAAATCGATAAGATCTTTACCTTTTATATAAGGTTGTGGTTTGAGTTTATCAGCGGCAATTTCAGAGCGCTTTTCAACCAGGTAATAATAATTTTCAAGATTACCATGACTGGCGAGACAATCAATTCGATGCAGTTCCAATTCTTCATCTATTGTTTCTCTGGAAAGTAGCTTTTTAAGAGTTGCCAGCCTCATCTGTTTTACATTCTTAAAATTCATATGATTTTCTATGCAGGCTTCCACCTCTTTAATATGGTTGTTTGAGGCTCGCAGCCGCTTTAATAGCTCTCTGGCCATGGCACCGCCAACCCTGTCATGATTATTGAATCTTATCCGGTCAGATATGGTTTTTGTAGATGGTTTGCCAATGTCGTGCAGTAAAACACTCCAGGCCAACACCTGTGAGGAATCCGACTTCAATAAACCAAGAGCCAACACAGTATGAGTGAAAACGTCTCCTTCAGGATGAAACTGTTGGGGTTGCTCAACTCCAATCAGGTCCGCTACTTCCGGGAGAATGATCTGTAACAGACCACATTCTTTCAGCAATAAAATGGCCTGATCTGCATGCGGTTGGCGAAGAATCTTATCTATCTCTAAAAAAATCCGTTCTGCAGAGATATTCACTATTTCAGAGCCATATTTTTTTATGCCATTCCAGGTTTTTTCTTCAATTTTAAATGAAAATCTTGCCGCAAATCTAATGGCCCGAAGCATTCTCAGATAATCTTCTTTGAATCGAAGTTCCGGATCTCCAATCGCTCTTATGACTTTTTGTTCTATATCTTTAAGGCCACAAACATAATCGATAAGTTTCTCAGAAATAGGATCAAAAAATAATCCATTAATAGTGAAATCCCGCCGCAATGCGTCCTGTCTGGCATCTGTGTAAACAACTCCTGCCGGGTGGCGTCCATCTGCAATTCCAATATCCGAACGAAAGGTGGCAACCTCAAAAGGAATTCCATGCTCAACAACAACCATGACACCAAACTGCTCACCTACTTTAATAGTATGTGGAAATATTTGAGATATGGTTTGAGGCGTCGCATTGGTGGCGATGTCTATATCTCCAATCTGGTTATTTCCCATAACCATATCTCTGACCACTCCTCCGGCAAAAAGAGCCTGGAATCCGTGTCTGAGAAGTTCCATTACAATGTGAAGTGCACCAATTTGTTTAATTTGAGGATCAAAGGTAGGCATAGTGCAAAAATAAGCTCAGAGTTGGCTGCCTGCAAGCAAACAATTCTCAAAAAATCTGAATTCGAAGCAGTTCAACCTATATTCTGCGTTTGAATCGGAATCGTATATACTGCATTCAACTGTGAATTTTAGTTTTAGGTTATAAACTGTTGGTTTAAAGACAGATTGCCAAAGATCTTAACGATCATCATTTCAACTGGTTGCGATTCAATTCAAAGCTTTGCTAAGAATTTAGGATGATTGCTATTGACATTGCCTCATGGAGAAAAGCATCTTTAGATCTGGTTCAAGCACCGCAAACTTGTGTTATAAACATAGAATTTGGAGGAAACCATGAAATCGGTGTTAAAAGTGGTCGCAGGATTAAGCGTTTTAGCTATGATGATTTCCTGCTCATCTAAATCTACCTTTGAGAAACAGGGTGATGCAGCATATAAAGCAGCCAAGACTCTTCAAGGTGATCAGAAACGACGCCAACTCAAAACTGCCTATATTATGTATGATAAGGCAATCAAAACCAACCCTGACAAAATTACTCCTGTTTTAAAAAACCGATACATCGAAATGACTCTGGTTCGTGCTGGAATGGTGATTAATGAAGGTGCGGCTCATATGGAAGCAATTCCGCTCTTGATGGATGATATCGAAAAATATCTTACATCACCCGATATTTCCGCAGATCTCAAGCAACAGTATGCTCTGCTTCTGGTTCAGTTAGCTGATTCAAGCTCTGCTTCAGCAAAATACGATGAGGCCATCGAAACAATTGACAGAGCAGCCAAATTCGCCAGTGATCCTGCACCAATCAATGCAAAAAAACAGGATGTAAGAAGGAAAGTTGCCCAGGAAAATTATGAAATGGCAGATGCTGAATTCAGTATCGCAAAAGGCAATAAGGATGCAGAAGCTTTCGTAAAAGCAGAATTCTATGCTCTGACAGCACTTTATTTCGATTCAACCCATGCAGATGCAAAAAAATTGCTCTCTACAGTCAGAAAGGAAAATCTGGGCACATATTCAGCATATCTGAGGGTGATTGACCCTATTCCGGATTCTGCTGTTTTCAAAAAAGTTAACAAGTATGACATTCTCATGGCTATGCCCACCATGCAGAAACGGGGAGCTACTATTGCTACTATTATCGATATCTACAATTACTCGTATAATCCTCTCCGTCTAAAATCAAGCAATTTCAGTCTCGTAGATGTAAATGGAAAAAAATATACTGCCAAGGCAGCCCGCCTCACTCCTGAACTGCTTGATCAGGAACATGAAGCAAAGCTTAAACTGACTTTTCCTGCACCAAATGCTGAAATCGCAAAACTCATTTATGAAGAAGATAAACATCTTTCAGAAAAATTCTTCTTCTAAAAAATACATACGTAAAGACGTCCATCCGGATGTCTTTACAGCTTCTTATTTTTATATACCGTTTTTTACATTCAATGGATAGCGGGGCCAGGGCAGTAACCATGGATCTTCGTATTTTTTAAGCACATTTTTAAAAGCTTCTGAAGAAAAATGTATTCCGTAATCAGGAATATCTGTGTACCTGTAGCATCTCCCTTTAAGCCTGAATCCTATGGCATAAGAATGAAGATATCCTCTGTCTATTGCTGGGTTTTCAGCTGTAATTTTACTATAAAGAAGATCTCCAAGAACCGGTACACTGAGCGATTTTAGTGCAACTCTGATCTGATGGGTTCTTCCGGTTAAAAGTCTGAGGATGTAAAGCCGAAATCCGTTTCCCAGCCCACTGCTGTAAAATTGAGTTATTGCCGGGTTAGTTATAGAGCGGCTTAGAATCCACTCTCCATTTCTACCTTTCTTCATATCCCCAATGACAGTGCCCTGCTTTTTGCGTGGATGGGTGCCCCCTAATGCTATATAGAACTTATCAATACAATGCTCTCTGAATTGTGCAGCCAGTTCCCGGACACTTTCTTTGTTTTTAGCAAAAATGATAATACCTGAAGTCATGGTGTCCAAGCGGTGAACAGGATACAGCTGATGATATCCCAGATCCTGTCTGAGCTTCTGAACAAGTCCCGGTGTTTCTGAGCTGGTATGGAAATTTACACCACAGTATTTGCTTATGACAATAAAGTCAGGATGGTCATTGATGATACGGTACATTGTCTGATGTAAACATTTCGCATTAAATGAGTACAATAAGTATTACTGTGATATGGGCTCTTTACTGACTGAACCATCTTTGTATCTTAATACAAGAGAATTATTGATATAAGTTGAATTCAAATCCTTTTCCATTATTATATGGGTGGGAAAATCATATCGTCCTGCTCGACGGGCGATCTCAATTGTTCCAAACTCAAGAAGTCTGAATCCTGTTAACTTAAAAACTGAATACTCGGTTTTGCTAGAAGTATTAGGATTGACCAGAACCAATTGGCCACCAAATGGTATCTCAGGAAGATAAGGTTCAATTTTTTGTAAAATTTGTTCTGCTTCTATACCATTACGTTTCATCATAGTGCTTTTTCTAAAAATCGAAATGCTATTCCAGAAGAGAAACCCGGTAATCAAACAGAACGCTATGATTTTTAAAAAAGGAGATTTTTGATTTTCGTAGAAACTACCCAGGCCGATACCAAGTATAATCGCTATTAATGGCATCATGTTATAAGTATAGCCTTCACTTACGTGCATCAGACAGATAACCGGAAAAAGCGATAATGGTAGCAGTGTAAGTAAAATTGTAAAAACATATTGCTGCTTTCCAAGATGAACACCATAAATGGCAATTAAAACTATTACTGTAGAGAATAACATAGCGAATGATAAAATGAACCAGTTGCTGTTAGTGATGGCAAGATATATGTCGACACTGGAGTGCGCTTGAATGACATGAATTGCAGATAATATAAAATTCTTAACAATATTAAATCCAAACCCTATGTTATATCTGCCCTGACCGAATTCTGCTGGCAACAAGTTCAGGTATCTCCTTAAAAGCATTAATGCACCTGATGCAACTAAAAACGGTATCAAAGAAATCAGCATTATATTGCATTTTGATCTGTTTACAGAGTAGTTTTTAATACAATAAAAGAAAACGATGATTGACATCATAGGAGCAAAAGACATGGCAGTTTCTTTACAAAACAAGGCTATTATCAGCAGCAGAAAGGAAATAAAATACAGATGATACTTTGATTTTGTGCTATCTTTCATATATTGTAAAAAAAGAGCAAGGCTGGAATAACCAAATAGTGCGCAGGTGACTTGAGAAAATGTATCCAGGCTCGAGACCGCAAGGGAATTTGCCTGAGCTAAAGCCATAATACCAAAAGCCAAAGCTGAACAAAACTTGGAAAATCCCTGCTGCCTCATCCATATCATCAATAATATAGAAGTCAAAAGATGTAGAAAAAGCTGAAATGCATGGATTGGAACGGTATTACCAGGAAATTTTTGTTGCATTGTGGCTAAAAAGAGCTTCTCAATTGGGCGATAAGAATGATTGTGTGAAGGAGTTAAAATTGATTTGATACTAAGGTCTGTTTTGCTGAAGTTAAAACTAAAATCATCTCCGAAGTAACTACCGTCTATGGATGGAGAATAAGCTATGATAGCGGTTATAGAAATCGAAAATAAAATTATTAACTGAATCAAAAATGATTTTTTTATCATTGATCACCTTCATTAAAGAAAGATTAGTGCTGATAGGGGGCTGATGGTCAGGTTAACTCCGCAAAAACCACTATAAGAATAATAAATAAAAATATATATATGCTAACGGAATCTCTCAAGGTAAAAATTATCGGGTCATCATGCATTTCTTCCCGGCCGGTCTTAATCCAAAGTCGGTTTATCCACAATAAAAGTGCTGGACCGATTGCCCATAATAGATCCGGATTCGAATACAAAGAAAGCACTTCGTTGCTATTGATGTAAAGAGCGAAAACCACAACCGATATGAAACTGCTGGTGATGCCCATACTACGCAATGTCTGTAAATCGTTGGAACCGTAATTCCTTCCGTTTACATCCTGCTTTCCGGAATTGAGAATCAGCTTTAATTCTGTGCACCTTTTAATCAATGCCAGTCCAAAAAACAGAAAAACAGAAAAAGCAAACAACCAGAAAGATACATTAACTCCGATAAGCTGAGCACCTGCAAAAATCCTGATAGTGTATAATCCAGCAAGTGTAAGTACATCCACCATTACCTGTGTTTTTAAAAAGAAAGAATAAATCAGCGTAAGAATAATGTATATATATAAGTAAAAATTAAAATGGACAGGCAAAAAGAACGAAAGTGAAAGTCCGGAGAAACCAAGAAATCCTATAAGCAATATTCCTCTCAGTGCCGACAACTCGCCGGATGCAAAACATCGGTTCTTTTTACGGGGATGCAGCCTGTCTGATGTCAGATCGAACAGGTCGTTAATTATATATGTTGCCGAAGCACAAAGGCTGAAAGCAAGAAATCCCAATAAACAGTTGATAAACATATTTAAGTTCATAAAGTTATGCGAAGTTATCAGGGGTACAAATATAAGCAGGTTTTTGGTCCATTGATATAAACGCGCAGCTTTTAAATACTGAAATAATTTGATGGAGGGTCTAAGAGTCATCGAAGATATAATGGTGGATCTTTGTGACCTTTTAAGAGTGCTTCCGGTTACATTTATTAAATGCGCATTTCGGCAATGAGAGAAGATGACTATATCTGCACTGGAATCACCTGCATAATCAAATCCTTTTTCTCCGTAAAGAAATATTAATTTCTCCAGTTTTGCAGTGCCTTTTAAATTGATATTTTCATCTGTGGCCAGAACATCTGAAAATATCCCCAGGAAATCGGCCACTTTGTGCGCCCAAATTGCCGGAGATGCTGTGGCCAGGATTAGTTGTCGACCTTCTTTATGTTCTGATTTCAGAAAATTTAAAAAAGAAGAGTTGTAGGGAAGTGATTCAACATCTATGGAAATCTGTTCAGCCAATTTCACTTTAAGTACTGAGATACCGCTGAATAACCATTTAATAATCAGCAATATGTTAAACGGGTTCCTTTTAATGAAAACTAAAGCACTTTCAAAAAGAAGATCGCTTTTTATGAGAGTCCCATCTAAATCAACAACTAATGGTATTTGGGTGCAGTTAATTATGGAATTTGTACTATTCATCTTAGAATTTAAAATTGAAGCAGTGAATCTACTGTAAAAATCCGGATCTGTACAGAGCCGAAATGATAATCGAATATACTATTAGATGAAGCTATCATGAAATATTTCTGAATAGAGGATCTTTATTGATATCCTTCGATGAGGTGGCCCTTTATTTAACTACTTTGCCTAAACCGAAAATGCACAAAGGCTCATTAATTACTTACTGCAGTTCCTGCTTTATCATAAAGGTTCACTTTATGAACCATACCATCTCTGTATCTTAATACCAGAGAATTGCTGATATTAATAGTGTCAAGTTCCTGTTCTATAACAAACCTGACATGAAAATCACTGCGGCGAGAACGACGGACAAGCTCTATTGCTCCGAACTGAATCTGTCTGAAACCGGTGCGTTTAAAAATTGAATATTCTGTTTTACTCGATGTATTCGGATTGACTAAAATCAAATTGCCATCATAAGGTATTTGGGAATAGTAGGGCTCGATCTGCCGATGGATACTTTCAGACTCTATTCCGTTTTTGTTCATCAGTTTGCATTTGTTGAATACTGATACTGAATTCCAGAAGAGAAATGCACAAAACAGTACCATCAATCCCGATTTCCGGAACTGCTTTCCTGAACATTCAATCAATTGACTCAAACCGATACTCAGTAAAACAGCAAATAACGGTGTCATATTATATATGTAAAGTTCGTTAATTTCGTTCAACAGAATAACCGGAAACAGGAATAGCGGTAACATTAAAATTATAACAAAAGATAATTTTTTATGCTTGCTGTTTATAATACCTCTGATTGCAATAGCTGCCAGAATTGCAGATAATAAAAAGACCATTGCCACATTTATCCATCGTTTATTGGTGATATCAAGATAAACAGACACACTTGAGTGTGGTAGAATCGACTGAATTACAGAAATGGTAAAATTTTTTAAAATATTAAACCCCAATCCGATGTTAAATTTGCCGGGCCCGATTTCTGCCGGCATTAAATTCAGATGCTTTCGTAACACCATGAATGCGACAGAGACAATTAAAAACGGAGCCGCTGTAATTATTAATGCAAATATCTTTGCGGGTTTGTGGGAATAGGTTTTGATTTCGGAAAAAAGTGCAATTGTCAAAGTGGTGGGTACAATAAACATTGCATTTTCTTTGCATAAAATTGCAATAACTGACAACAAGATGGAAAACAGATAAAACCAGTGCCCCGATCTTGTCTGTTTGTTTAAATAAACAGAATAAAAAACAAGGCATGAATAACCAAAAAGAGTACTTGTTATTTGAGAAAATGTATCCAGGCTGGATATGGCGTAAGAATTCGCCTGAGATAGTGCCATAACACCGAAAGCCATAATAGAACTTAATCTGGAAAATCCATTACGC
>DATAMG010000045.1:0-24184 GCA_036260705.1 Chitinispirillaceae bacterium
CAAGATAATATTTCCAGTTTAAGCTGATAGATGCAAATTCCGAGGAAAGGATAGATAAAAAATCAGTCCATAATTTTTTATTACCCCCTAAATTTCTTCCAAGGACCGATTCATCTGGGAATTCATGTTCATCGTTAAGCAGCGGCTTGTTATTGGCTGCCATTTTCTCAGGACCCGGTTTAACTTTACAGGCTTTAGTACTTTTCTTTTTAGGATGAGGCAGTTCATCGCAAGTAATTTTTACCAGCCCGACGAGCCAATCGTCATCATCAACTTTATCAATTAGCAAATAAGGACTGGCCCCCGGATAAGGTAATGCTTCGATAGCATTTCCGATGAACTTTCTTCCACCCTGAGTCGGCTTAATAAAAAGTTGGTTATCACAAACTAAGGCTACTACTTTATCATTGCAGTAGATGGCATATTCACCGAACATTTTTCTAAAACGAATCTGACCTGCTTTTCGAATCTGGTCAGCGATATATTGGACAAAGCTCAATTTTGAAGTCATATTATCAAATCCGATTTTAAGTTTTAGGATTAAAGATAATTTAGCCCCTTTAACTCATCAAAAAAAAGAAGCTACTGTTACTTTGATTGCTTTTTTAAATTCTGAAATCGGAAAAACGGAGATTTTTTAGTTGGGGACGGAGGAAACTAATCAATATAGTACAGGATAGTTGGTTTCCTCCGTCCCCTAGTAAGCCAATCCATCCCCACACAAAATTTTTAACTCAACTGATATCGTTTACATTCAGTACTTCCATCTTTTGCTTTCCGACTCAAGCAAAAAATATATTTTAAATTTTATTACGAGATCCACATTATGACCCTGTTCAAAAAAAGATGGATACTTGCACAACAGAGCGAAAAATCCTGGTGGCAAGAACAGATCGATGCTATCGATTTTAATTACTTTAAAAAGTTTGCCGATAATCTTTTAATAGAAATTAATGGTATAGTGCCGATTAGCTCCCAAACCCGAATTCTGGAAATTGGATCCGGGCCAGCTGGAATACTTACCTATCTTCCATCAAATCACAGGTTTGCAATCGACCCATTAGAGCATTTCTATGGAATAAAGAGCCGTTGCAAAGAGATTCGGGATCCTCAGGTAAAGTATGTATCCGGACAGGGAGAATTTCTGCCTTATTCTGATAACAGTTTTGATTTTTTAATAATAGATAACATTTTAGACCATTGTGAAAATATCGATGCTGTTTTCAGTGAAATGAAACGGGTATTAAGAGCGGATGGTGTTATATATCTGCGAAATTTTACTCATACTCAATGGGGTATGCTGCTGGCTAATCTTCTGGAGGTTTTTAAAATCGACAGGGGCCATCCCTACCATTTCAGGGAGTCGGATTTACTGAAGCTTTTCAATACTCACAAATTTAAAATTCTTCTGCTTAAAAAACGAGGCTTTTTCAAACATTTTTACAATCTGCTTTCTGCCTGGAAAATATCGCACTTTTTAAGGGCGATTTCATTTTCTCAGGCCGACAAGATGATGTTTTTATTGTCTAATAATAAAAGTTAGACTATTCTGAAGATAAGGAGAAAAAAAGTACCCTGAAAGTTACACAAGTTCCTCCGTCCCCGGTGTGAAAGCCGCGTTTACCATCCGAATTCCTGAAAAATCATATTCCCCATCTTTTCCTGATAATCTTCTCTGCAGTAATAACAGGAAGTACAACCGCCCCATAAAGAGCTGATTCTATCCATGATTGAATATCCAGAGCCGATGAACCAAACAGACGATTCATGAAAGGTACATAGACATAGCATATCTGCAAAATTAGAAGGATAACTATTCCGATGAGCACACTGGGATTGGAAAATATACCGATATCAAAGATACTCTCACGTAAAGATCTGCAGTTAATCATATAGAATATCTGCAGAAAAACAATGGAAGTTACAGCCATGGTCTGAGCCTGTTTCAATGCTATAGATTCAATGATTCCCTTATTTGTTGCATTAGAAAAAGTCTGTAAAAACAATCCTATTCCTACCAGAGTAATTATCACTGCCACTATGACTGTTCTGAAAATTACAAATGTATTTAAAAGCGGTTCTTTGGGGTTTCGTGGTGGACGGTTCATGATGTTTCTTTCCTTTGCCTCAAAAGCCAATGGAAGAGCAAGGCTGACAGTGGCAACCAGATTTATCCAGAGTATTTGTACCGGTGACATTGGAAGAAGAGGTATACCATTAACTATAGGGAATGCAGTTACCGCCACAAGCAAGATCATTGCTTCCCCTACGTTTGTAGGTAAAACGAATGCCAGGGATTTAATCAGATTATCATATACTCTTCTGCCCTCTTCCACAGCAGAAACGATAGTGGAAAAGTTATCATCGGTTAGTATTATGTCGGCAGCATCTTTGGAGACATCAGTACCGGTTATACCCATGGCTACCCCGATATCTGCTTTCTTGAGAGCAGGTGCATCATTTACACCATCACCGGTCATTGCCACTATTTCGCCGTTTTTTTGCAAACCTGTCACCAGCTTCAGTTTGTGTTCCGGTGCCACCCTGGCGAAAATGTTCACTTTCGCTGTAGTTTCGACCAGAGTTTCTTCAGACATGTTTTCCAGTTGATTTCCAGGAATAGAACCATAGTTTCCGGTTATTCCCAGGAATCCGCCGATTGCTGTAGCTGTTGTCTGATGATCTCCAGTGATCATTTTTACTTTTATGCCAGCATTATAGCACTTTTCAATAGCATTTTTTACTTCTTCGCGTGGTGGATCTATCAGTGCCTGAAGCCCCAGAAAATCCAGATCTTTATTTACATAATCAAATGATATCGAATCTGTTTGTGAACGCATTTGTGCTCTGGCGAATGCCAGTATCCGCATTCCTTGCTGAGCCAGGTCAGCAATTGACTTATGAACTTTTGTAATCTGATCTGGTTGTAAACTGCATCTTTCAATAACCACTTCCGGAGCACCTTTCAGGTAAATAATTCTTTGTCCATCAAGATCATTAAGTGTAGCCATAAATTTGTATTCAGATTCAAATGGAATAAAGTCCAGCCTTTTTGTCGAATTGCGGATTGCTTCAACATTCAAGCCGGCTTTTCTGGCTGATGTGAGAAGTGCACCTTCAGTAGGATCACCATCTATCAGCCATTTGCCATTTTGACTTTTCAGATATGCATCATTGCAGAGTATACCGGCTCTGAGTAATTCTAATATTTGCTGAGGTGGATCTGAGACTTTCCGGCCCTCGATTTCCAGCTGTCCCTGCGGCTCATAACCGATACCACTTAATTGGATAGCATAATCAGGAGTCCACAAATGTTTAACTGTCATCTCATTTCTGGTAATAGTACCGGTTTTGTCTGAACAGATAACTGTTGTACTTCCCAGAGTTTCCACTGCAGGCAGGTGTCGGATGACTGCTCGCCTGGCGGCCATGCGGCGTACACCAATAGCCAATGCGATAGTGATTATTGCCGGAATTCCTTCAGGAATAGCCGCAACGGCCAGGGTTATTGCAGCCAGAACTGCATCGACCAGGGGATATCCTCTGAATAAAGCCACGGCAAAAAGTAAAATTGAAACAATCAGTATTGCTAAGGTCAAGGATTTGGCCACTTTGGCGATTGAACGGGTAAGAGGAGTCTCTGTTTTAATGGTTTCAGAGAGCATCCGATTGATTTTTCCCAACTCTGTTTTTACCCCGGTTTCAACAACAACTCCTCTAGCGGCACCGGACACCACAGATGTGCCATTAAATGCCATATTATGCTGATCGGCCAGAGCGGCCATTTCATTTATGGTTGAGATTGATTTATCGGAAGGCAAAGATTCTCCGGTAAGTGCCGCTTCCATGATTTTGCACCCTTTAGCTTCAAAAAGACGGATATCTGAAGGTACTCTATCTCCAGCCTGCAAAATAACGATATCTCCCGGAACCAGTAATGATGTCAACTGAGTGGAAGGTTTTTGATCCCTTAGCACTATGGTTTTATTGGGGACCATACTCTTTAATGCTGCGATTTCACGGCTTGAACGGTATTCCTGGAAAAAGCCAATGAGTGCATTTACTATTACAACTCCGGCGACAACCGATCCATCGGTAATTTTTCCCATGACAACCGCAAGCAAAGCAGAGCCCATAAGGACATAAATGAGAGGATTGTTGATCTGACGCAACAAAATAATCAGAATTGATTCTGGGGGTTTTTGAGGAAGTTCGTTTTTACCGAATTTGATGAGTCGTTCTGAGGCTTCTGAGGATGAGAGACCTTCAGGGGATGTTTTTAGTTTTTGAAAGATAACATCTATTTTTTGCTGATACCAGGTGAATTGGTTTTCCATAAAAATCCTTTAAAAATGGAATGGGCGCCAAATAAACAGGTTATATAGTTCGCAATAATAGAGATAAGGCTGAGAACGAAATTATTAGATTTTCTGCTGATTTTGCGTAGAAAAACTCTTTAGGTATAGCAACATCCAAGCCAAAACAGCTTAAAAAAACACTGTTTCCAAACAGGCGTACAGATATATATTATTCAACCATTGAAATAATTTATTCTTTCGCGTTTCTCAGGTCGTCCACCCCTCGACACTGAAATCAACTTTAACAAAGGAGTTATATTATGGCCCACAAGATTAATGATGCTTGCCTTGCATGCGGAACCTGTCTGCCGGAATGTCCGGTAGAGGCGATCAGCGAGGGTGATCCTATCTATGTTATCGATGCAGGAAAATGTACCGATTGCGGAGCATGTGAAGATGTCTGCCCCGCAGAGGCAATTCATTCCGCATAAGCTTTGCTTTTTTTTTGCTCCTCCTTTTCAGGGGGAGCTTTTTTATGCTCTCTGCTTTACTGATTTTATTTAACCCCAATTTAAATCACTCTCACAATCCATCCAGTTAACCTTATTGGAATTACGGCCTGTTTTTTGCGCTTGAAGCTTATCCGATGGTTACTCCATTCAAGCATCGGAGGAACTTATGAACAAGCATGAAATCATGGGTCTGATTGATACAATCATTGAAGACAACAGAACTGCAGTTCTGGCGACCGTCGATCAGAATGGCTCACCTCACATTCGTTGGATAACGCCTGGTTGTATACAGGAAAGAGCCGGCACAATTTTTATGATAAGTTCCAGAAATTTCTCAAAAATCGGACAAATTCAAAACAACCCCAACGCGGAGTTGATGTTTCAGTCCCGTGCTCTTGACAGAATAGTGAATGTCAAGGGAAAAATCAATCTTCTCAATAATCCTTCCATTCGTGCCGAAACACTGGAATGCATCGGTCGTCATCTTCATACATTCTGGAATCTCAATCAGCCCGATACAGACCTGTTAGTACTGGAGATGGTTATTGAACAGGCAGTTCTTTACTTGCCACAAAAGGGGAGCAGAATAACCGTTGATTTCAGCATGGAGTTTTGATCATGGAAACAGCACAAGTCCGCCAATACAGTAAAGAATTTCTTTCCGGACTTATGGAAAAAATGTTACTTATTCGCCGGTTTGAGGAAAAAGCAGCACAAATGTATGGGCTTCAAAAAATTGGCGGATTCTGCCACCTTTACATCGGGCAGGAAGCATCCGGAGTAGGTTCCATAAGCGCAGCAGATCTGTCCAGAGATTTCATTTTAACCGCTTATCGGGACCATGGAATTGCGCTTGCCTGTGGAATGAAACCCGGCCACCTAATGGCAGAATTATTTGCTAAAGCATCAGGTTGCTCAAAAGGCAAAGGCGGATCTATGCATTTTTTCGATTCATCACTACATTTTCTGGGTGGAAATGGAATAGTGGGAGCGCATATACCAGTTGCTACTGGAGTCGCTTTCAAGATTCATTTAAAAAAAGAGAGTGGAGTGGTTTTGTGTTTTTTTGGGGATGGAGCCATTCATCAGGGGTCTTTTCATGAAAGTCTGAATATGGCTCAAATATGGAAACTTCCAATTCTATATATATGCGAAAACAATCAGTATGGAATGGGCACAGATTTCCGCAGAGTCAGCGCTGTAACTGATTTTACCGTAATGGGAAATTCCTATGGAATAAAAGGGAAACAGACTAATGGAATGGATGTGCTGGAGGTTTACAATGTAGTCTCAGGCGAAATTGACAGGATAAGGCGGGAAAGTACCCCCGGATTTCTGGAAATCCGTACATACCGGTATAAAGGACATTCAATGAGTGATCCGGCCAAATATCGTACCCGTGATGAGCTTGAGGCATATAGAGAACAGGACCCTTTACTATTATTAAAAACGAAAATGCTGAATGATGGCCATATCACAGAGGAACAGTTTGAAGCACTTGACGCCAGAATCAAAAAACTATGTGATGATGCGGTGAAATTTGCAGATAAAAGCGATGAGCCGGCATTGCAATCAATATACGATGATGTTTTTGCTTAGTCGATCTGTATAAATACCGTCTGATTTACTCAGCAGGAGATCATTATGGCAGTAATAACTGTTCGCGAAGCTCTCAGGCAGGCTCTCGAAGAGGAAATGGATCGTGATGAAAATGTTATTCTTATGGGTGAGGAGGTTGCCGAATACAGTGGTGCATACAAGGTAAGTGTAAATCTGCTGGATAAATTCGGTCCAGAGCGGGTTATTGACACCCCCATATCAGAAGAGGGGTTCACCGGTATTGGTATTGGGGCGGCAATAGCCGGGATGCGACCAGTAGTGGAGTGGATGACCATAAATTTTTCTCTTCAGGCAATCGATCAGATTTATAACAATGCCGCTAAACTGCTTTACATGTCTGGAGGTCAGCTGAAGGTCCCTATTGTATTCAGGGGACCCAATGGTCCTGCAGAGTATCTGGCTTCCCAGCATTCACAAGCCCTTCAATCCATTTTCTGCCACTGCCCCGGACTTAAAGTGATGGCTCCATCATCGGCCTATGATGCCAAGGGTATGCTTAAAGCAGCTATCCGTGATGATAATCCGGTTATCTTTCTGGAATCGGAGCTGATGTACTCCTGGAAAGGTGAAGTGCCTGATAGAGAATATCTTATCCCATTTGGAGAAGCCGATATCAAGCGAAATGGCAGCGATGTCACTCTTATCAGCTTTTCCAAACCGGTAAAGCTTTTACTGGATGCCGCAGTAGAGCTGGCTAAAGAAGGAATCAGTGCGGAAGTTATTGATCTGCGAACTCTCAAACCTCTGGATGAGGTTACTATCTTTAATTCAGTAAAAAAAACCAACCGTTGTGTTATAGTTGACGAGGCATGGCCTTTTGCCAGCGTAGGTTCTCATATCGGCTATCTGGTCTCCAGTAACTGCTTTGATTTTCTGGATGCACCTGTGGAGCTTGTCAGCTCAGAAGATGTACCCATGCCTTATAATCACCGTCTTGAGCTGGCAGTTCAGCCGTCAATTAAAAAAATTATAGATACGGTAAAAAGAGTCAGCTATCGAAGCTGAAAGGGGTAATTATGGCTGAAAAAATTATCATGTTGGCTTTATCACCCACGATGGAAACCGGGACGATTGTAAAATGGCATAAAAAGGAGGGTGATGATATTTCCAGCGGTGATATACTTTGTGAAGTGGAAACTGATAAAGCCACTATGGACTACGAATCCACCACAGAAGGTACGCTTCTTAAGATCACCAGTGCTGCAGGTTCCCAGGTTAAGGTAGGTGAGATGATAGGAATTGCCGGAAAACCAAGCGAGGATATTTCCGGATTACTGAAGCAGGCTGAACCGATAGTCAGAAAAACGGAAACACAGAAAAAAGTAGCTGGTAATGAACCTGTTAGCGATAAATTACAGAATATTACCCCTTCTGAGAAAGAGCATGCTCCTTACGGTGTCAGAGCATCTCCGCTAGCCAGGCAACTGGCCTTGGAATCTGGAATTGATATCCAATCAATTAAGGGAAGTGGCCCAGGAGGCAGAATTATTAAGCAGGATGTGGAGAGAGTGACGGCTCAAGGGGGGCAGCCCGAAACTTTTACCAAAGAGCAGTTTCAGCAGAAAATTCCCTTATCAGACAAGCGACGGATAATAGCACAGAGGATGACTCAATCGATGATTTCTGCGCCCCATTTCTATCTGACCATTGCAGTCAGAATGGATTATCTGGTAAATTCCCGTAATTCTCTAAACAGTAGCATAAAATCAAAAATAACCTTTAATGCATTCTTTATAAAACTGGTTGCCGAGGCTTTGCGCAAAAATCCAATTGTCAATTCGAGCTGGGCTGAAGATTTCATTATCCGGCACAGTTCAATCGATATTGGTTTGGCAGTTGCCCAGAAAGACGGACTTATTACTCCGGTTGTGAGGGATTGTGCCAATAAAGGAATTGTGGCTATCGACAGTGAACTTCATGATCTGGTACAAAGAGGCAGAGAAGGCCGGCTTTCTTTGCAGGAATATACAGAAGCAACATTTACAATAAGCAATCTTGGATCATATGGTGTACGTCAGTTTACAGCCATTATCAATCCCCCGGCATCCGCGATCCTTGCCATAGGAGAAATTTTCGACGAACTGTCATTTTCAGCAGATGGTGGATATCAGAAACACCACTCGATGCTGATGACCCTTTCCTGTGATCACAGGGTGATTGATGGAGCCATTGCCGCCCAATTTGCAGGAGACCTTAAAAACATGATGGAAAACCCCATCACTGTTTTATATTAAACATTTTAAAGTTTTTTCAACCGGAGGGTTTTTCTGATGTCAGACAGTTACGATTTTGATGTAGCGATAATTGGTTCAGGTCCCGGGGGGTATGTTGCGGCAATCCGTGCGGCTCAACTTAAGCTGAAAACAGTAATTGTTGAAAAGGATAAGCTTGGAGGAGTCTGTCTGAACATCGGATGTATTCCTTCAAAGGCACTGATTCATCAGGCGGAAATTTTCAGATCCATATCCACTCTTGAAGCTATGGGTATAAAGGTGGATAGCTCTCAATTTGATTATAGCCGGGTTTACGCTGCATCCAGAAAAGCTGCTGAAAGTTTATCGAAAGGCGTTGGTTATCTTCTAAAAAAGAACGGGGTTACAGTAGTAAACGGTACGGCTGAGTTGCAGTCCCCTCATCAGTTACTTGTTGATGGGCAGAAAAATATAAGTGCCAGCTCAGTTATTATTGCCACGGGTTCTTCTCCCAGAGTAATTCCGGGCTTTGAGTTTGATGAAAAGATTGTACTTTCTTCCACAGGTGCGCTGTCTTTGGAAAAGCTTCCAAAAAAGCTGCTGATAATGGGAGGTGGAGCAATTGGGGTGGAGTTTGCTCATATCATGAATGTTTTTGGAGTGGAAGTTCATTTAGTGGAAATGATGGAACGGATACTTCCTTTGGAAGATGAAGAGGTTTCTAACCTTTTGCGCCGTTCTTTTTTAAAGAGGGGGATAAAAATTTATACTTCCACCAAAGTAGCATCACTGAATAAAACAGCCAATGGAGCCGAGGTGTTTCTTGAGAGTAGTGTTGCAGAGAAGTCTTCTCTGACAGTCGATCAGGTTTTAGTTGTGGTTGGGAGAGTGCCTAATACCGATGCAATTGGCTTGGAGAGGCTGGGGATAAACACAGAGAGGGGTTTTATAAATGTAGGAGAATACGGGGAGACATCAGTTTCGGGAGTTTATGCTATTGGAGATGTTACTAAAACACCGTTGTTAGCACATGTTGCATCAAAAGAGGGAGAAATTGCTGTAGAGCATATAGCGGGCCTGAAAACTATTGCCAAACTTGATAGGGCTGCGATTCCATCCGGGGTATACTGTGAGCCTCAGGTGGCCAGTTTCGGATTGACTGAAGTTAAAGCGAAACAAGCAGGTATTAATTATAAAGCAGCATCATTCCCGTACAAGGGAGTGGGAAAAGCGGTGGCGGTTGAAAATTCTGAAGGTTTTTTAAAAATTCTTTTTGATCCTGCATCAAAGGAGATTCTGGGCGTACATATCATTGGAACAGAGGCAACAGAGCTTATTCATGAGGTACTTCTGGCAAAGACAGCAGAGCTTATTCCAGAGGATTTAGCCGATATGATACATGCTCATCCCACGCTTTCTGAAGGGGTTATGGAGGCCTGCAGGGCTGCGCTGGGTCGAGCTATACACGTGTAAATTAATTTCACTACAGATAATCGGGACCCGTCTGGTCGTTATGTAGCGATCTGTACGGGTCTTTTTTTTAAAACTTGAATCAACTGCGGATTTCAGGTTGAAATACCTGACAAATACATTAAAGAAAAATGCAGTTACGAGTATAGTGCAGAGAATTTGATAAATATAATCAAGGAGATAGGCACATCATTTGCGTTTTTTGGTGATCTGAATACAGGAGGGTGCTATGCAGCATTTGATAATTGAGCCACAGTGTGACTTTCGAATTGTCGCTGGTACCAGAAGATCACAGGTTGCAGTTATGGTATTGTTTCCAGGTGAGACAAGTACCTACGAGGATATTGCTGATATCAAATCAGACCAGTGGCTCTATATTATTTCCGGATGTGGCTGGGCCAGAGTTGAAAGTAAAGAAGTGAAACTTGGCAAAGGAACAATGCTGCTCATAGAGGCTGGTGAAAAATACCAGATAGTATCCACAATTGAGCAGCTTCAGATATTGAATTTATTTGTTCCCCAGCCTGATGTAGCCTGATAAATCAGACCAGAAATTTTTGTCCCAGAGAAGCTTTCTCTTCTTTAAACCTGGGAATGGGTCTTTTTACAATGGCAGATGCTTTGGGAGTGTTTTCCACAAGTTTACTCATTAGTTTTGAGGCACATTCCATATCGTAAACTGAAACGTATTCAGCGTCGGTTTTTCCGGACTCATAATTTTGGTTATGGTAATTGCCCAGAGGAATGCTGATGGCGCCGGTTCTGTAATTAAAATTAAAGAACACTGAACCTTCGCAGGCTCCTCCGTCCATAAGTTTTCTCTGGAATTTGAATTCCTTGTCTTTTGATTGGATCTGCTGAGAAGTTTCTACTATGAACTGAGTGATTTCCGGAGAGAATATGGTTTGTGAATCACCCACACGGATAACCACTCCATCTTCAATTGGTGCCACCGGCAGAACTCTGCTGGTTTCTACGGAGATAGGGATGACTTTTTTGGGCAGGATTTCACTGCTGCATACATATTTAGCTCCGTTATGGCCGGATTCCTCTGCCACGGTAAAAATTGCATAGAAACTGAGGGGTTGGGATTTTTTTGCAAAGCTATCTATGAGATTAAGAATAAGCGCACAACCGATAAGATCATCACAGGCTCTGCTATAGATGAGGCCATTTTCTTCTTTAAGAGGATCGATATTCCACATACCGATATCGCCCTGTGAGACATCGCCGGAGACTTTGAGATTTGCCCGGATTGCTTTTTCCTTTGGAGCAGGGTTCCAGTCGGTAACCTGGGCATCTATTGGCCCCTGGTTGGTGAAGATTGAAACAGGAGAGGCCTTAAACTGTTGATGCTCATATTTGCCGTAAAAAAGGGCGGAGGCGCTTCCTTTGGAGGCATTTTTTTCAACGATAAAGCCTGGATGGTCCATGTGGGCAACAAAAGCCAGTGAACCAGTTGGATATTTCTTTTTCGCGAAAACAATTAAGTTACCGAATTCATCCTGACGCAAACCGATTTTGCGCTGGCTACAGAAGTCAAGGATAAAATCCCGCACACTATTTTCTTTATAGGGGGCGGTGGGTAATGATAAGATCTGGCTGGTAAGATCAAGCAATGGATTTTTCATAATGATAATTATTCCAAGGTTATAGTGTTTTGGCCGGGCTGGGTTTTGAGAAATACGCCAGTTTTTTGCGTATACTCAAAATTGGATTGAACCCAATCCGGTACTGCGCCGTTTTGAAAGGTAGTAAAATAAAAGTCTGACAGGTCCAAAGGCAAAAATGAATTTATTGCAGTACGATTTTTATAACCGGAAGCTACATTGGTTATCATTTGGCAGTCCGGTGATTTATTCGAACAGGTGTTATTTTTAGGGTCTTTTATCAGCTGATTGAGGTTTTCTTCACTATCGCAGATGCTTTGTTTGAAACTGTAGTGATTTTGCATCATAGAACAATCCTTAATTTGGTTTCTGATAAAAACTTACCTGTTTTCTTTTAATAACCTGTTTTGATTAAAGTCAGGGCAGCAGGGTGTATGTTTTGTAAATAATAAGAATTTAAAACAAGACAGAACACTGCCTGAAAAGAAGCACTGCAATTGCAGTGCCAATCCGATCTTAATCGGGGACGGAGGAAACAAAGAAACTTTAATTTCAAATGAAGCCGTTTTTCAGAAATCTCTAAAACTGGTTTAATCAAATCAGCTATGAGGTATTATAGAAGTAATTCTGGAAATAAATGCATCCACAAAAGCACTGCGTATGGCATTTACAACTGTAGCAATCATATCTGGTCGTCCCTTTTTGATTGGAGTGGAGATATTTACTTTAGCGTGGATTTTATCTGGTCTTAGTTCCATAAGTTCTGATGCAGATTCTGAAAACACTTCTGCAAATTTATATGTAAGAGATTTATTGCCCTTTAGTGATTCCACAATGCTGGCTATTTCCAAATTTTCAATATCCATAACAGCATAACCTTTTACTTTATCGCCTCCAGAATTCAGCTTTGTTGTAAAGTCAAGTGTTCCACTGTTAAATTTTATTTTTGATTTAGCCTGAACATAGTCATTAATGTTAGTCAAATTAAGGCCGTTTAAGGTTCCATCAAGTTTGAATAGTGGAATTTCTGAAATCGGATTTATCAATAACTTGAGTGTCAAAAATCCATTTTCCATTGCTTTAGCAGTAAAATTAGCACTTGCGTATAAACTGGAAGATAACTTTTTACTATTAGTTAGGTTTTCAATTTTTCCCTGTACATTTGTTGCATAAAAGTTAAATTCCGGAGATGATACTGCATTCAGATAGTTAATTTTTCCATTCTTTATCTTAAAAATATCTATACGGAAAGGCAATATATTCTCGAGTATATCTGTCAAAGGTTTTGCTTCAGATGGCGCCTGTGTTTGTTCCGGTTTTTTTCCCAGTGTATAATTTAGTATTGGCGAGTACAGGGTTGCACTGCCACTTATTCCCCCTTTAAAAAGATCGGTCCAATTAAAAGTAAACAAAAGGCCTTCTGCTTGAAACAAAGGTTGTTTAATTTTTGAAGTATCCTTAATGACACGAATATTTTTTATAAGATAGGTATTTTTAAAAATTGATAAATCTATATCGCTTACACTGCCATAATATCCAACCGAGGAATCAATTTTTCTGTTGATATAATGCTTAAGTGTAAACGGCAATACCATCCTCATTGCAATCACTATAATTATTATAACCAATGCAATTTTTAAAATTTTGGGTGATAATGGTGGAGCCTTGATTTTTTTATTCATTGTTTTCTTTAGATCCGGATATTTTTATACGGAATAAATCGGGATGGACAGGACATTTTTAAAAGATGCAAAAATCAGACCAAGAATAAACATGTGACTCCGGATCAGATGGGGACGGAGGAACTAAATAACCTTTAATGTTTTCCTCCGCCCCTTTTTCAAAATGAATTCAACAATTCACTACAGCTCAACTTTCTTAGAAAAGAGAATAAGTTCAAATTACTTTATTAATTCAAATTCCTGCAGACAAAACCAGTCTTATCGAATGGTCTGCAAATATATTGGAAATAGTTAAATTTATTTTTTTGTAGTCGGGATTCCATCCCCAGAAATGCTGTACTTCTCTCTTATTCAAATCCAATTAAACGTTTAAAAACAAGATACTCTCGCTCAGACAACCTAAACCCCTCCATTACTGCACTGCCCAGACCCATTTTGCGTTTCCGGTGAATAGCTTTGATCGGGTAAATCTTTGATAGTTCATCAACAATCTCTCCTGTTCCATCAGGTGAATTGTCATCAACTACAATGACTTCCAGGTTAATATCCTTACAACCAATAATTGATTTGAAAACATCATCCATAAGCAAGGGAATATTTTCCCGCTCATTGTAGGTTGGTATCACCATTGAGATCTGATTCATTCAGTAATACTCCGTTATCTGAAATAAAATTTATCCCTAATTCGTTTAAAATTCAAAGTTTATTTATATCTGCTTTTATTAACCAGCAAACAATCAGCTTTTTGTGGAAAAAACGGCAGTAATAAACCTTTAAAACCAATTACCGGCCATACATTTATTATTTGTCAGAATTAACTTTTCGTTATGTCCAATGCAAATAACTTCATGTTTTTTCAGCCTAAAAAATCCCAATTATTTTTTCTGAGCTTAAAATCAGACTCAAATTTTTTGTACAGTAATCCAATTTCTGACTCATAAAAGACCACCTTAGCCTCAGAATCCAAACCGTAATTTCCCAAATATGACCGTTTAATTTTTCCTCAGCTCTGTCGTAATATTTAAAACAGGTTTAAACCCGATCATAATCTTTAATTTAATCTGGAAAAAGACAGTGGAAACTTCTTTTCAACTTGGTTACTCTGTTTCCTCCGTCCCCTTAAAACCCGGATGCCAAATTTTGATACTATAAACTATTTCTACCAGCTTAAGCATGGTATATTTTTGATATATGGATCCATCACTTCTTCTTCCCTCTGCTTCCATAGATGAAGCGACCAGCTCTTTTCTACAAAAAATCCAGGAGGTCAACCCCAAACTACAGACTGAACTGGTTGAAAAAGCTTTTCGCTTCGCCTTTAATGCACACAAGAACCAACTTCGTAAATCCGGTGAACCCTTTTTAGCACACCCTGTTGCTGTAGCACTTATCCTTGCAGAACAGCGCCTTGATCCGGTTACTATCGCAGCTGGATTACTCCATGATGTTATTGAAGATACTCAAATTCAGCTCGCTGAGATTATTAAAGAATTTGGTGAAGAGGTTGGGCTATTGGTGGACGGGGTCACCAAGATTAAATCCTTTCAGATGAAATCCAACCAGGAGCGTCAGGCCGAAACTTACCGTAAAATGCTTCTTTCCATGGCAAAAGATTTAAGGGTTATTATAATCAAATTTGCTGATCGTTTGCATAATTTACGTACTCTTAAATATCTGGACCCCGAGCGAATCAAGGCCATCAGTACCGAAACTCTGGATATTTATGCACCCCTGGCGCACCGGCTTGGAATGGCCAGAATCAAATGGGAACTCGAAGATCTGGCTTTCAAACACCTTAATTGGGATGATTATCGGGAAATAGTAGTAAAAGTCGTAGCCAGCCGCAGTGAACGGGAATCCATCATCGATAACTTCGTAATACCTCTGCGAAGTAAACTGGAAGAAAATAAAATCGAAGGGACTATTGTTGGCAGACCAAAGCACTTTTACAGTATTTACCGCAAAATGCAGCAGCGTAACAAGCCTTTCGAAGAGATTTTTGATCTTCTGGCCATAAGAGTAATTGTAAACACTATTGCCGACTGCTATCATGTTCTGGGAATTATTCATTCACTATGGACTCCCATTCAGGACCGTTTTAAGGATTATATCAGTACTCCTAAAAGTAACGGTTATCAGTCATTACATACCACAGTATTTGGAGAAAAAGGAAACATCGTTGAATTGCAAATCCGCACCTGGGAGATGAACCAGGTGGCTGAGGATGGAATTGCCGCGCACTGGCTTTATAAAAGTGGTAATAAGGAAATGTCTAAAGATGACAGGGCACTTGTCTGGCTCAAAAACCTTATCGAATGGCAGAAAGATCTTACCGATTCTACTGAATTCTTTGAATTCTTTAAAATCGATCTGTTTCATGCTGAAATTTTCGTTTTTACACCTAAAGGTGACCTTATCTCTTTACCCAAAGGTGCCACAGTTCTGGATTTTGCTTTTTCTGTTCACACAGCACTGGGAATACACTGTATCGGGGCAAAAATTGATGGTAAAATTGAACCTATCAATAAAGTACTTAAAAGTGGCCAGACTATAGAAATTCTTCACCTTAACACTAAAAAACCCTCTATTGACTGGCTTAGAGAAGTTAAAACGCCAAAAGCCAGAAGTGCGATACGAAGATGGCTTAAAAACACCGGTCGACAGGAAAGTATAGATCTGGGCAAAAAAATTGTACAGGCTTCGTATAAAAAACTCCATGCTACCACATCATTTACTGACCATATTGCAGGTCTTCTTCAGTATCTTGGAGTTAACAACGTAGACCGGCTCTATGAACTGGTGGGCAGCGGAGAGCTTCCAGTCAGTAGAGTGATGCAGTATTTTCAGGTGCGTAAAATTAAAAAATCTGCCTCAAATATGGTCTCCAGACTGGTTGACACTTTCACCGGACGTTCTAATCAGGCAATCCTGGTTGGTGGTAATGAAGATCTGATGGTCAGGTTTGCTAAATGTTGTAATCCTATCCCAGGCGATCCAATAATTGGTTTTGTTACCAGGGGACGTGGCATTTCGATTCACCGGACCGATTGCACAAACGTGGAGCTTTTCACTACCGATCAAGAACGTAAAATTGAAGTATCCTGGGATGATGGCCAGCAGAAAAAGTATAATGTCACTTTAGAGGTTATCGGAGGTGACCGTCCCGGCTTACTGCACGAAATAAGTGAGGTCTTCTCAGTTTTCGGTGCTAATGTCACTGAGGGCTCACTAAAAACAGTCAGTCAACAGGCCAGATCTGTTTTTAAGATCGAAATTCGCAACAGAAATCAATTAAAGCAGATCTTTAGAAGAATAGAAAAGATTAAAGGAATTGAGAACATTTCCCGTGTAAAAGATTATATTAACTATCCTCAGGATGGAAATTCCTGAGCCGGGAGAAGTCATGAATTTGGAAAGTATTAATGGAATAGCCTGGGTAGCAACTGCTGGACTGGCTTCAGGAATATTAAGCGCAGTAATCCTGATACTGGTACTGAGATCAAAGCATGCAAAAAAAACTCATCAGGGCCAGTTTCAAACCAGTTTTGTGTTTTCAGGAAATCTTAAACAAACCACGCTTCTGGATGCCATTCAGTTTTTGGAAATCGGTAGACGTGAAGGAATTCTCCATATCTTTTCTGGCCGCCGTAAAGGATATCTGACCTTTTTGAAAGGCCAGGTTGTTGATGCTTTCTATCGCAATGAAACTGGCAGAGAAGCAATATTTCAGATGCTTGAACTGACAGAGGGCGATTTTTATTTTGAGCCCAAAACGATCAGTCAACCCAAATTGATTTCAGATACCATGATGGATATTGCATTTGAATGGGATTCCCGCCGTAATAGCGGGTTTCAGGAATAATTTTTAGAACGGGGTTTTGATGAACGGTAAGCTTAAGATTTTTTCAGGGAATGCCAACATTCCTCTGGCAAAGGCCATCTGCGATTTTGCCGGTGTTGAACTTGGCAGGTGCGAAATCAGAAAATTCAGCAATGAAAATATCAAGGTGAGTATTGTAGACAGTGTACGTGGACAGGATGTTTTTATCATTCAACCATCATGCTCTCCTGTCAATGAGGGCATCATAGAATTACTGATTATGATCGATGCGGTCAGACATGCCAGTGCCGGACGCGTCACTGCTGTGGTACCGTATTTTCCTTATGCCCGTTCAGATAAAAAGGACGAACCCAGGATATCAATTACCGCACGGCTTATGGCTGATCTTCTTCAAACAGCAGGTGCCGACCGTGTAATGACTATGAATCTGCATTCTCCTCAGATTCAGGGTTTTTTCAGAGTTCCTGTGGATCATCTTCTGGCAGGTAGAATACTGTGTAACTATTTTGAAAAATCAAGTACAGAAAACTGCGTTGTGGTTGCCCCGGATGCCGGGAGTGCAAAACGTGCGGGTCACTATGCCATCAGACTGGGACTGCCGTTGGCAATTCTTGACAAAAGACGTTCAGATGACACTGAAAGCCCTGCTATTCATAATGTAATCGGTGATGTCAAAGGAAAACGGGCACTTATTTTCGATGACGAAATTGCTTCCGGAGGCTCTATTCTCGAAGTTATAAAAGCACTGGAATCACTGGGTGTAGAAGAGATCCAGGCCTGCTGTGTCCATGCAGTACTATCAGGTAATGCATCAGAAAAATTATCAAATTCTAAATTGTCAAAACTGGTGGTTACAGATACGGTCGCCATACCGGAATCCAAGAAATTTCCCAATCTTGAAATATTATCTGTAGCAGAGCTGTTTGCCAAAGCAATTATGTCTACCAACCGCGGTGAATCGATCAGCGGACTTTACGATAAGTTCTGATGGTTAAAATACTTATTGGTTCAGAGCAATCCGGAAGCAGGCTTGACCGTCTTTTACGAAAAAGATTTGCCCTGCTTACGCTTTCGGAAATCTATGCGCTTATTCGCAAAGGTAAAGTGCGTATTGATGGCAAAAAAGCAAAGCAGGATCAAAGACTTGTTGAAGGCAGTCTGCTTGAAGTGGATATCGATCCTTCTGAAGAGACCAAGCCATCCGGTCCTGATGCCTCGCTAAAAAGCATTGTCAAAACTGATTTTTTCAGACGCAATTTCCATATTATTTATGAAGATGATGACCTTCTGGCCTGTAATAAACCAGCCGGACTGGTGGTCCACCCTGGTACAGGACATCTTCACCGGGATACTCTTATCGAACTGGCCACTGGCTACCTTATTGACAAAGGCTGCCTTAAAGAAGGAGATGAACCTGCGCTGGTTCACAGACTTGACAGGGATACCTCAGGTGTCATTCTCATTGCTAAAAATAAAAACTGCGTACGTAAACTACATGAAATCTTCCGCAGTCGAGATATCATCAAACAATACATCGCTTTATGCCATCACCGGCCTCCTCAGTATGAAGGGGAAATCGTAGTGGGCATGGCCCGCTCTTTTGAAAATAGCGGCACTAAAATGAAAGTTGATGAAGACGGACAGGTAAGTAAAAGTCATTACCGGATTGTTGAATATAACAATATACTTTCAAAACTCGAGGTTTTGCTGGAAACCGGAAAAACTCATCAGATTAGGGTTCACCTGGCCCATATTGGGGCACCGATTGTGGGCGATGAACGTTATGGAAATCCAGATCTGGATAAATCAGTTCTTAATAGAAAAAGAAACCGGCTTTACCTTCATTCATTCAGAATCATTTTTAACCACCCTGTAAAAAACCGTAAAATCACTCTTGAAGCAGTTGAGCCAATAGAATTTCACGATCTAATGAAATGAATGTTTAAACCTAAAAACCGCAGTAGCTTGACGCGAATAACATGTAATCTATTGCGCATAAAGATTTTCAGCTATTTTGGTCTTATCACCAGTAGATAAAACCTTCAATAGCTTCAAATCTTTCTGCATCAATATCTTGCGGTTCTTCATCATCATCTACTACGGTTTTTAGGTTAAATATTGTATTAAACATCAAATCATTATATAATGAAATAAAAAGTGTGTGTTTTTACCACTCGTTTTTTCAGAACACTCTGCAGCTTTTTTGGAGAAAAATCATGGGTTCCACAGAATCCAATAAGCAAGCGGAAAGTTCAGATAAGAAAAATCTGCGTATCCACAATCTTATCGCCAATATTGAACGTACATTCCTTCCAGCCGGCCATGTAATCGGCAAGTATCAGATTATCCGTGAAATTGACAGAGGCGGAATGGCCATAGTTTACAAAGCATTGCAGCTGGATCTTAAACGGGAAGTTGCGCTGAAAGTAATGCCTGCAAACATCACCATTAACAGGTGCTTTGTAGAACGTTTCCTCACCGAAGCACATGCAGTTGCAAAACTGAGTCATCCCAATATTGTCAGTATCCATGAGGTTGCCAGAGAAGACAACATTTATTATCTGGCTATGGATTACATACCCGGAGAAAACCTTTATTACTACCTTCATCACAGAAAGCCAAAACTGGTTGATGTTCTTGAAATTGTTTCCAAACTTGCAGACGCCCTGGCTTATGCACATAACCAGAAAATCATTCACCGGGATCTTAAACTCAACAATGTGATAATGAGAGACCCACTAAATCCGGTCCTTATTGATTTCGGACTGGCTAAAACCATGGAAGCCGATGATGACACCGATGCGCTTACCCGTACAGGTGAAATTATGGGATCTCCTTCATATATGGCTCCTGAACGTTTGCTTGGTGGAATGATAGTTGATCACCGCAGCGATATCTGTTCACTAGGTATTATGCTATATGAAATGTTGACTTTTAAAAACCCGTATATCGATCACAGAAACCTGCATCAGACAACTATTAATGTAATGGAGGCTAACCCCATTGCTCCAAGTAAACTTGTCCCCTGGCTTCCTTCTGAAATCGAAGCTATAACCCTCAAAGCCATGGCAAAAGACCTCTCTTTGCGCTATCAATCCATGGAAGAATTCAAAGCTGATATAAACCGTTATCAGCGCGGGGATCTTGTTCTGGCCAGACCTCCCTCTTTTTTGTCTAAAGCCAGCCGTTTTTTCCGGATAAACTGGGCACCTGTCATTATAAGTTCACTGATTTTTACCTTTCTGGCAGTATTTGCCTTTTCTATCTATAATAGAAGTGCCAAAGAACAATCCCATTGGCAGAAAACCTTTGAGGATAGTTTCGATTATAATACCAAAAGTATCAACTGGGCTTTTTTTCCGGACCTCAATGACACAGCCTGGACACTGCAAAATGGCAGCTTGCGGGGAAATTTCAATGGTTTTGCATTTGCCAGACTTCAGCAACATTTCAACAGAGATATGCTGATAGTATGTGATATAATTGCAGATTCAAATGATCTTTTTAATGCAGGTATTTTTCTTTTCAGCGATCAGCCTGACAGCGGATACTGCTTTCATCTCAATAACGGAGGACATGGATCTCACGGAATGAGCTATCCTGGAAGCAGCTTTTTATTCCGTAATCCGCCGCAGTTCATCATTCCGTTCAGCAAAGTAAATCATATTGAAATCGAACGCATTGAAAACCTTATAACATTTACATTAAACGGTAAAGTAATCTCAAAGGTGCATGACTGCTTTCCGCCACTGGGTAAAGGCCATGACAGAATAGGATTTTTTATCAATGGAAGCTCAGTCAGATTTGACAACCTTAAAATATATCGTAGAGCTATTCCGCTTATACCCAGTCCGGCTTTAATTGCAGATCGTTTCAGAGAGAGAGGTGATATTGAATCTGCTCTTGACGAATACAGAGGTCTTCAGCTTGATTCTGTTCCCAAGGAGCTTTTCAAAGATATCCCGCTTAAAGAAGTCGATTGTCTTATCCGCTTACATCGCTACGAAGAAGCTTATGAAGTAATGCAGCTCAAAGCAGTCAACATCAAAGATGACCGGATGGCAGCACGCAGATGTTTTCTGGAGGGTATGCTTTTCTCGAGTCTGGGACAGAATAAGGAAGCTGACAGCCTTTTTAATCTGCTGGCTTTGCACTATCCGACATTCCCTGAGAACAGTTACATAATGAGTAAAAAAATCATAAAATGCAATACTCTTCTGGACAATTCCATGTTAGACAGTGCCGAACATGAGATAAGGAAATATATTCACCAGTACAGCAAATACTTGATCCACTGGGGAAAACTGCATCTTGATCTGGTAAGAAAACATATATCAAACCGCAACTTTGATAAAGCTCAATTCTTAATTCAGGAAATACTGGTTTCATACAAAAGCTATAACGAAATCACTGCTGAGGCAAGAAATCTTATGGGGCAGATGTTTCTTGAAAAAGGCCAGAATACAAGGGCAAAAGAGCAATTCGATCAATGTGTTACAGCATTTCCTCAAACAGATGCATTTTGGAGAGGATGGTTTAAATTGGCTGATATTTATGATTATGAGGGTTATTACAAGGATGCATTAACTATTTACAAAATGTTAAGTCGTGAATGTCCGCCGAATATTCCTATTGCAATGATGGCTGCCATCAGACGAGCTGAACTGATCTACCAAGACTCTTCCGAGGCAAGCCTTGCTCAGTTTAATGAGGTTATAAACAGTTCCCATCCCTTCCCTCTCCCCCGTCTTATTGCCTCTTTTTATACCGGAAAAATCGACTCTAAAACTTTCCAATCCAAATGGAATACGTTCTGTCCTGATGATCCCTCTTACAGATATTATCTTGCTCGTAAAGCAATATTTATAGGAGATATTAAAGCTGCTAAAAATTATCTGATAGAATTAAAAAAGAAGTCAATTACCGGGAGTTGGCAGTTTCTCAAGGTTTCAAAACTGCTAAATAAAAAGTACTGGGGAAAGCAATAACCATTGAGTCACACAAATCATAACTATTGATGTTCGGATATTATTGTTTATTTGCAATTGTAATGGGGGACGCGAATAGGCTTTCCCCCACCATTAAAGATGTGTCTGCTCCACAAAATTCGAATGAAAAACAGCAATTTTTTATTCTATTCTCCCGCTTAACCTTATTTCTTTTTTGTCAGGGTGATTTGTTGTCAGAATAATTTCACCGTCAGTTGACTTCTTTAAATCAGGGCTATTCAATGATAACATGAATACAGTAGAGCCATCGGAACTGATTGAATCAGTTTTACTCCATTTATACATTATAGGCAAAGCAAGCTGATTTTGCCATCCGGAAGTTGTATTATCATATGGCCTAAAATCTATGCCGGTGACCTCCAAGTCCTTTTTCGACGATGACAGGTACAGATTAAATGGTTTCTGATCTTTTAATGCCGGAAGTACAATATGCCTTTGTGAGATAGAAATAACCTGCTTTATTGCTGCTGTCAAGGTAATCCTGAGTGTAGGTGTGTTCTTTGCATTGGAAGCGATGGTAGCGGATTTCTTAATGGATCCGATATATCCATCAAGTCTTGCCTCAAGCATTATTTTCCCTGTTTTTCCTGGAGCAATAAAAGTATCATATTCAGCTACGACACACCCGCAACCAGGGCGTACACTTTCAATTTTAAGTAAGGAATCGCCGCTGTTTTTTACATTATAAATTGCCATCGCCTTTTGGGATTTTCCTTCTACAAAGGCTCCGCAATCAAATATCGTTTTATCAATTTCAATAAGCGGAACGGCATGCACAGTAAATGCAGCCAATACTGAAAGTATACCCGATATATGGGTTACATAAAAACGTACCATAATAATACCTCCTTACATTTGAATTCATTTTTTAATAACATTACCTCAGGTATTGATTTTTCATCAGAATAATCACCGAAGATAATGATTATAGTAAACAGGATCAACGGTAAAGGGGCATGCCAATCTCTTTTTTCCGTTCCTTTTACTTATTCGTAAAATTTTTTCCCATTTAATGATAAAATCTACTGCTTTGATGAATCCGACCATTCACCAAAGTAGTTGACCACCCTCAATTGCAGTTGGCTCAGAAAATCTTTATCAGAAACGTAATGAACAGTATCAGTATAAATCTCCCGCAGCGCGGTTAACCGTGTGAATTTACTATCATCAAACATCCATATAGTGTCTTGAAGTGTATCGTTTGTACACTTTTGCAGATTCACCACCTGTTTAGTCGAAATACAATCAGGTAAATTACTTTTTAGAAGAAGTGAATATTTTCCTCCAGCCATTCCCCGAATTGTAAAATGACCAGTGGAATCAATATCCTTTACACTCTTATCAGTCCCGATAACCATAACCGTTAACGATTGATTATCCGACGGCTCCAAAGCCGCAAGCCCGGTAAGTGATGAAGCACAATTAAGTGTATCATCTCGCAAATCAGTTTCGTTTTCTAAGATACAGACAGAATCCTGGAAGGCAACTAACGAATCTTTTTCTGTCCAGATATTGTATATACCGGGTTGAAGATCCTTTATAAAGTATCGACCATCAGCACCGGTTGTTTGCAAAGAAATATATCTCCCATCAATAGCGTCAGTTTTAAACACTTTAACTGTTGCCCCTCTGGCAGGCGTTACTCCATCCTGTTCATAAATTACAGCTCCGGTTCTCACAACTGTTTCGTCGCTTGTACCACCGGTTGTTATTTCGCTGTTGGTGCCGGTGTTGCTCATACAAGCCAAAAACAACCAGGTTAAAATAAGTGCTATAATTGATCTTTTCATAACTCAAGTATCCTCTTTCATCATTGGAAAGAATAGAATATCCATTTGATAAACTGTTTGCGGGGGTTCCTCATCCTTCTGGATAATTGAAAGCACCTGAGATCGAAAACTTTCGATCTGCTTTTCTATACGCTGGCGACCCCGTTTTGAAATACTTAAA
>DATAMG010000052.1:0-22721 GCA_036260705.1 Chitinispirillaceae bacterium
CTCTCCCGATCAATCCCGATTTTTTGTATTTAACTTCTCAGTATTTGTTTCAGATTTAAGAAAATAATCTTTTAAAAGAGCCTGTCTATGTGAATGCGATTTGAACTTATGTCTTCTACGCATCTGCAATATGATTATAGAATGACAAGCTGTGGATGCAACACCTCTGTGGATGGCTTTTCTTCTAAAATTTCTACCTGACTTTCTGGCCATTGTAAATCCGGAAGTGTCGCAAAAAAGGTCTGGAATGGGAATAATCAATAATTCGTATCAGTTGTTTGAAACCATTTTCGACCAGCATTAATACCTAATTGAATTTTAAAGAATTCTTCTTTATTGTTTTTGTAGTTGCTATCCCATCGCTGGCCATATTCAAAAAAGACATCGAATAATCCACCACCCTGACGTAAAGGCAAGCCAACACCCAAAGAAATCCCGAATTCTGAAGCTGTCGAAACTGGAAGCTGGTTGAATCTGAACCCTGCCCGGTATTGCATAATCTCATAATATTTAGGCGTGAGAAGATTCGGAGCCGGAATGTATTGTCCACCAACTGAGAATCCAAAAGCATTATCAACTTTTTCACTGCCTTGTGAGATATATTTATTCCAAATTTCTGTTTCAAAATCGGCTGCACATAACCACTCGGGTGAAATTTGATAGGATGCGCCAAAACCTATTGTTGGTGCAGGCCTCATTGTATAACTGTAGTTTCTGGGTTTGTCTTCCAGCAGGTCATCAATAGTAGTGTTATTTACATTCTCGCGAATGTTGGCGTCACTCTCAAAGAAATATTGTCCGGACATTCCCAGGGTAATTTTTTTTATGGGGACCTGAACACCACCGGAAATGCTATTACCAGCAAATGAAATGGCGGTTGAATCCAGAAGTTTACCATTGATAGTACCTTCTATAACCTTTCTCTTTTCGGTTATAGGATTAAAGTAGATCCTTTGATAGGCTAAACCGATTTTAGCGTATCTTTTTATATCATATCCCCAACCTGCCCGCCATATACTCATACTTCCTTTACGGGTCAGTCCTACTTTAGCTGATTCAGTAGCTTCCTCTGTAGAGATTGATTCTTCAATCATATATTTTGCATCTGCATTTGCTGATTGAGTAATCGAAAAGCCCAATGTACCAAATTTCTTGATGGGAACACAGAAAGATAGAATGTGAGGATTAAATACCAGATGATTGGTCTCCTTACCTCCCTCTTTCAAATTGGTAAAATCAAGAGAACCATGTACCGAAAAAATCGCTCTGTTGATTGCACCAAGGTTGGCAGGGTTTTCTGCCATACCCAAGTAGTCATTGCTTACGCCAATGCCTGTTCCGCCCATTGATAAAGATGGGCCTGTACCAGCCTGATTTGGAATACCAAACGGATATTGCATTCCCAGCAAAGACTGAGAATAAGATGAAACAAAAGATAACAGTACGATTGTTATTATGGAATATAAAGAATTCTTTATGCTCATGTCGTTCATTCTATTTTAAAGAGGTTAATATCGCTTTGAATTTCGGGTTATTCCATGTAATCTCTTTCCAGTAATAGTCGATATCGCTGGAACTGGAAAGTTGTAAATAAAGATAAACCGTAGATGGGCGATCATTTGAAAGCTGTTTTAAAATGCTTCCCAGATTTGATAATATAAATGTATCTGGTGGTGTGATTGTACTACTGTCGGCGGATATCCTTTTAGAAATTGCTCGTAATGTCTGATTGAGAAATTTCTGATTATTTTCAAAAAGGATATCAGAAAGGTGGTAAATAACAGTGATTTCTCTCTGTGAATCATCTTTTTTATCGATATTCTTATAAGCTTTGGGTGTAACAGAAAATCCGGCCGAAAGAATCTGAAAATTATTGGTATCAATAGTCTTCCATAAATTACTTATATCAAGCTTGAATACTGCTGTTCGTAGAGTGGCGAATGTTGACGTTGGAATTTTTTGCAGTGTGTCTGAGTTCTGCCCGATAGCCACATAATTTGCATAGTTGGGGAAAATGTTTTTCGTAATGGAGGTTGTACCCTTTCTGGCATGCAATCCCAGGGTTGGAGAGCTCGACAGGTGTACCAGAGTGCAGGAATCAGCATTATAAAGATAGAACCTAAGATAATAGGGCTCGATTGATTCTTTGCATTTATCATCGTTATTGCAGGCTTTGAGCTTTTCTTTCAGAGTTGAGATAATATTTCTGGCAGAAGTCCTTAAAATTGAGTCGGTTGAAATTCCTGAATAGGAGCTAGAGTCTTTGGCAAGTTTTAGAGTGGCAATCTGAAATAGCCTGGATGCAGCAGTACGGCTCGTACTGTCTGCATTGAGACAGGCAAATACATTCAGCATAGTTGGCATTATTGATTGTTTGCTGTAAACAGTTAGCTTTAGACTAAGCGAATCGATTATAAGATTGCTGGTATCTGAAACAGTTATTCCAAATTGGTTCAAGATTGAATAATCTATCTTGTATTCAATAAAGCCGGAGGCACTTACATTGTCTTTAGTTCCTACAGAAAGTACTTTTGTTCCTTTGGAACCTTTTGATGCATGGATACCAAAAAGGGAATCGTTCTGATCGGGAATACTGAATGCGCTATCTACGGTTACCGATGATTCTACGGTAATGAAATTTTTATTCACCCCGGTCAATGAAGTGTCAACATCTTGGATAATATCTTTTCCCAACCCGGTTGATTCATCGAACCGTGAGCAGAAAAGCAAACACAGTAATGGCAACAATATAGAAAATGAGTAACTAAATTTTTTTAACATGGCACCTGCCGAGGAGAACTGGTAGTTAAGAATTATTCTGGTACAGTGGATCAGTACCAGGCCCTAATGTGACAGAAAAAATAGAATCGCGATTTCAAGGAAGTCAAAACATTCTGTTGTTTTTTATTTTCTTCATTTCTAAATCAGCATTTTACTCCTCTAAAATAAAAAAAAACGATCTTTATCTTCAGGATTCTCATAGTTTTAATATTTTATTGAAATCGCCTTTTAGATAAGCTGGTTCATTAAGTATTTTTCGAAGATATAGTTAGTACAATCTGCAGATCAGATAAGTTATCACCAAGAATTGTCTGTGCTTAGGTATAATGTAGTTTAGGATCAGCAGCGATTACAACGATAATTTTTTTTGGTAGAGTATCCAGATTGAATTCAGTACCTCAACTGGTGCAATAAAGTCTTTTTTCATTTCCGGAATGCTATGCAGAATCTATTAAACAAGCGACCCTCAGAATGTAATGTACTGATAGTTGATGACGAAGTATTAATCAGTACAATGCTCAAGGATTTATTGAAATCAAGATATAAAGTCAGGGCTTGCCAGAGTGGTAAGGAGGCATTGTCTCTGATTGATACCATAGATTTTGATGTTATAGTTACTGATCTGAAGCTGCCTGACATATCCGGAATTGATGTGCTGCGCTATGCTAAAACTAAGGATGAGTACACCGAAGTTATTGTAATAACCGGGTTTGCTTCCCTTGATTCTGCTACTGTGGCCATAAATCTTGGGGTCTATTCTTACCTTATGAAACCCCTGTCTTTTCCGGTCTTTCTGATACAGGTCGAAAGAGCTATAGCTACAAGACTGTTTCATTTGAAAAGCATCAGGCTTATGCAGCAATCTGATTTGATGGAACCGGAAGTTAAAGGACACCTTTCCGATATAACCTCATTATACTTTTTCCTGCGAAAACTTATGCTGTCTTTGGAGGTGTCTGAAATCATGCGTATCACTCTGAAGGAGGTTAACCAGAAAACTGGTGCCAGGCTTTCTGTTATATGCGTTAGCCTGCTTGGTTTTTCTGAGCTTTTTTCTATGCCAGCTACCGGTGATTTTGATGAAAAGCTTTTATGGGATCTGCTTTCAGGTGTTTACAAAAAGGGTGAACAGCACATCGATTGGGAAAAATTTAATAGCAGGGAAACTCCTGTATATCTATTCAAAGGGAAACAAGGCGAACCAGTAAAATCTGATCAACTGTATCCAGTGCATGTTCCAATGATGGTTACAGACCGGGCTATAGGAACACTAACCGTTTTTTTCGAAGACCCTTCAATGTGCCAGCAGGATCAGAATCTCTTTCTTTATGTCTTCTCTTCGATAGTTTCTTCTATAGTGGAACACGGTTATTCTGCTTTGCAGGCCAGACAACAGGCTAAGACTGACAGCTTGACAGGTATCGCCAATCACCGGCTTTTTCATCAAACCCTGGAAAGGGAGATTGCCAGGGCTAATCGAAAGAAAGGTCAATTTTCATTAATCCTGATCGATATCGATAATTTTAAAAAAGTTAATGACACATACGGGCATCAGGTGGGTGATGCTGTGATAATAGATCTCACCAGGCGTATCTCTTCAATAATCCGGACAGGTGATGTGCTTGCCCGCTATGGAGGGGAGGAATTTGGGATAATTCTTCCGGATACAGACTTGTTTGGTGTAGAATCATTAGCATCCAGAGTTCTTACCTCTGTCTCATCCAGTCCTCTGATTTATTCTCAGTTTGAAATCAATTACACTGTCAGTATCGGATATGTAGTATACGAAGGCACTACGCCGGTAAAAAAGGATCAACTGATCTCTGTAGCTGATGCTGCCTTATATGATTCTAAGCGTAATGGTAAAAACAGGGTTTCACTGGGTCATATTGCAGTATGATATTTTACGATGGCATAATTTCGTCTGTTGTGTATGTGTACAGTGCTCTGTTTACTCTGATCCGTTTTGTCGTGTTTCCTTTTTTTAAAAACATTGACCGGCACAGAAAATGGGATCTTGCGCTGCGACAGAGAGTTCCAGCCGCTATCAGAGATTATCGTAAGAGTAAGATTGTATGGGTACATGCTGCATCGTTAGGGGAAGCCAAGCTGCTTTGTAAGTTCCTGTCCATACTTGAGCAACGCTACCCGGAAGATATGTATGTTGTGACTGCAGTGACCAGAACAGGTGTTGAGTTTCTGGAGAAAAACGTTCCGGATTCTGTTTGTTCAATCGGTTTTTTCCCTCTGGATACTATTCCATTAGTAAAAAAAATCATCACCCATTACAATATCCGCAGAGTTTGGCTTCTGGAAACAGAACTGTGGCCATCAATGCTCTGGACTCTTAAAAGTCTGGGAATCCCGGTAGGGATTGTTAATGGGCGTATAGAGGAAAAATCATTTGTAAGATACCGCCGTTATAGATTTCTGTTGAAATATTTTTTCGAAGGTTTTGATATAGTACTGGCTCAGAATCAAGCATATGCAGATCGCTTCAGAGAACTTGGTGTTAATAGCGAACGCATACATATTACTGGTAATATTAAAGGCCAGGTCATTATTAAGAGACCATCAGTTCATGAATGGAATCGAGTACGTCAAGATCTGGGATTGAGCGAACAAGATCTGGTTATCTGCTGTGGCTGTGTGCATGCCGGGGAGGGTATTGTACTTAGTCAATGTATTGATGCATTGAAGAAAAACGGAATTAATTGTAAAATGATTGTGGTGCCGAGATATCTCAATGAAGTACCTGATCTGATTGGGGAAATGGGAAAAGATCTGGTTCATCTGAACGATATCACCGCTTCTTGCAAATGGGAAATGTGCATTATTGAAAAAATGGGGATACTTGATGATATGTACATGATTGCAGATGCAGCAATTATCGGCGGTACTTTTACAAATATTGGCGGGCATAATGTCTGGGATGCGGCTCGTTTTGGAATACCAGTCTTTTTTGGACCTGACTATCACACTCAGGTTGATGGTTGTGAAAAACTGATTACCAACGGGATAGGATTCAAATCTCAAGATGCTGTTGAACTGGCCGATTTGATAACCGATGTACTGAAAAGAGAACCTAAAAAGTTTATGCAGGCTCAGATGCTGTTTATGGAACTTATTAACAAAAGTCAATCTATACCGGGGACGCTATTACCATGATTGCACAGGTGCATATACTTTGTGGTGATGAAACTGTGGGTAGAGAGCGGGCTAAATTAAAGCTGATTGGCAGTATCAAAGAATTTCATGGCAATAATATAGCCACTGAAAATTTTGATATGGAGACTGATGATTTTTCAGCACTTATGGAAAGTGTCCTTACTCCATCTCTTTTTCAGGATGTACGGATATTCCAGATTCACCGTGCTCAACACCTCAATGACAGTGAGGTTAAGAAACTTAATGTACTGATGGATGCTCCGCCTCCTGAGACTTACATAATTATCGAAATCGATGAGGAAAAAAAGGGAAAAACAGAATATAAAGCAGTCAAGAGATTTAGAATAGAAAAAAGGTGCGAATCCAAAGAAAGCTGTATTTATCTGGAGTTTCCCAAACCTGCTGAATATAAAATCGGGATATGGCTGGTGGAACAGTTGCCAAAACTTTTCAACCGCACTATCACAAAAGCGGATGCGGATTTTCTGGTTGATCTTGTAGGAAACGATTTAAGCATACTTTATTCAGAGTTACAGAAAATAGATACACATCTACCTTCAGGAGTGGCAGTAGGGCACGAAATAGTTGAAAAAATCGTTGGATCTTCCAGACAAATGACTGCATTTGAACTGGCTGCTGCTTTGGCTGAGCGGCAATTTCCCAGAGCTTTGCAGATAATAGATTCGCTTTTTAATACTAATGCTTTTGCCCCTGCAATTGTTTCGGCTATCTACAGACATTTCTGGGCGCTTTATAGAATTCGCTGTTTTGCCGCGGCCAATCCCCAGATTATGAAACGATTCCAGAATGCCAAGGGCTTTAATAATCCCGATCAGAGTGAATGCGGCTTTGCCATAGGGCGTGCAGCCGGACTGTTGGCAGATGGTGAGCAAAGAAAAGTATATCCGGTAATAATTGCTTCCGGAATAGTTCCACAGGCTAGAAAATTTACAGACCAGGAATTGAAAGTAATCTTCAAATGGCTTCTGGAATTCGATTCAGCAATCAAAACCGGCAGAATCGAAGGTTCGCAGCATGATTTACAGATGCTCTGTTTTAAGATTGGCAGAGTTACTGAGTTGCTCAAGGATGGGATTGAAGAGTGAGATATTTTTTCAGAGTCGAATATGATGGCAGCAGGTATGGGGGATGGCAGCGCCAGCCAAATGCAGTCAGCATACAGGAACTGCTGGAAAAGGCATTCCAAACTGCACTGAGAACACCTGTTTCCATTGTAGGAGCAGGCCGTACTGATGCCGGCGTTCATGCCAGGGGGCAGGGGGCACATCTGGACGTTGCGCAGCCAATTGATATTCGCCGTTGTGAGTTATCGGTTAATGCACTTTTACCCAGAGAAATAGCTGTTTATAATTTGAAAACAGTTGACGAATCATTTCATGCACGTTATTCTGCAATAAGCAGGCGCTATAAGTATCTTATGTGCACCAGAAAACGGCCATTAAATTTTGAAAGGGTATGGATGTTATATTACCGGATTGACTGGGACCGGATCAGATATAATCTTCAGTATCTTAAAGGATCTCATGATTTTACCTCTTTCTGCGCATCCGGAAGCGATACTGTTAACAATGTCTGTGATGTGAAAAGTGTTTCCCTGGACGATGAAAATGGCTTTATTACATTTACCATCGAAGCAAACAGATTTATTTATAAAATGGTTAGGACAATTGTTGGGACATTAATCGAAATAGGACGGGATAAAAATAAATCAACAATGGAAGATATTATTGCTGCTAAAAGCAGGATTCTGGCCGGTGAAACTGCTCCACCGTTCGGCCTTTTTCTGGAGAATGTTTTTTATCCGGGGGGGATATGAGAAGAAGTTCTGATGGAAAAACTGCTATTTATCTGCTTTTTCTTGTCCTTGGCATCGGTTTTGGATTAATAACCGGTGGTGAGTTCATGCGTCGATTATCATCTGGACAATTAAACCATCTTTTCGGTAAAAATATCCAGAGCCCTGACACTTTAGTAAATCCCACCCCTGTTCCCGGCTCAGACTCCACAGTTTCTGAAAATGCAGTTCAGGAAAACATCTTTGACACCAGGAGAAACGCGATTGTAATTGCTACAAGAAAAGTCGCTCCATGTGTTGTTGGTATAGTGGTTACCCAGATTCAGGTGGTTGGAAATCCATATCAGAGCAACGATTTTTTTGATTTCTTTTTCGGGCCGGAACTCATGCCTAAATATCGTGAAGTTGAAAGCATGGGATCTGGTTTTATCATTCGCAATGATGGAATGATACTGACTAATTATCATGTAGTGCAGAATGCAGCAAAATTGTATGTAAATTTTTCAGATGGTCGCCGCATTGAAGGAAAGATAGTAGGTGTGGATGAGAGGGCTGATCTGGCTGTGATTTCAGTAAATGGTCATGGCTTTAAAAACGTGAAATTTGGAAACTCCGAAGATGTTATGATTGGTGAATGGGCCATTGCAATCGGTAATCCTTTTCTTAATTTCATAAATGATGCACATCCGACTGTTACTGTCGGTGTTGTCAGTGCATTAAATCGTAACTTTGCGCCCTCTGAAGGAGTCGTATATTATCAGGGGATGATACAAACTGATGCAGCTATCAATCCGGGTAACAGTGGAGGGCCACTGGTAAATGCAATGGGTGAAGTAATCGGCATTAACACCTTTATTTTCACCGGATCCAACTCCAGCAAGGGCTCAATTGGAATCGGTTTTGCCATTCCCATCGAACGGGCTCGCAGGGTTGCCGAGGAACTGATCAGCTTTGGAAAACGCCGTCAGGTCTGGACTGGTATTTCTGTGCAGGATTTAAACCGCTCCATAGCTCTTGCTTTGGGATATGATGGCACAGATGGAGTTGTAATTGTCAGTGTTCAACCGGGCAGTCCTGGTGAAATAGCTGGTTTGAAAACTGGAGATATAATCAAAAAAATGGGAAACCGACTTATTGAGACCCATGCTGATATCGATGGCTTTTTTCTGGATTATTTCGTAGGTGATAATGTAAATATGACTGTTATAAGAAAATCAAAACAGATGCAGATGAATTTAATACTGAAAGAATATACAAAATAGTAAACTCATTATTAATTGGTGATCAATCAAAATAAGAGAAAGGACAGATATGGCGGTTCCTTTAAAAGAAAAAAGAGTTTCAACTTTGGTAATTGTCGTTCTGGTGGGAATACTGATAGGTTCATATCTTAACAGCATTGTAAAGATGCTGCCTGGCGGTGAAAGCGTGGTAAAAACATTTTTCACATACAGCATACCTTTTGGGGTAGGAGATTTTGTGAATAACAAACCGATACTTGTCAATCTTCATGCAATAAGATTTCAGTTCGGTTTTATGATAGAGTTCAGTCTGTTGTCCATTATAGGAATTTTTGTCAGTTTATATTTTTTCCGCTGGTACAGATAGAAGCAATTTAGGATTTGAGATTTGTAATTTGTGATTAAATATGTGGGGCATTACAATCTGCCCTGAATGAGAAAGGAATTGTATTCAATGAAATTCTTCGGTAGTACAATTGCCGAATTGGTAAAACAGGTCAGAACCGGAGAGCATTCCTGCTGTGATCTGGCTGAGCGATCACTGAGCCTTATTGAGAATGAAGACAGCAAAATTAATTCGTTCATTTCTGTTGATCGGCACAATTCTATGAAACAGGCAGAAATGCTTGACATGCTGCCACAAGAAAGAAAGAATGAATTGCCGTTATTAGGTATTCCTGTTGCTGTAAAGGATAATATATGTGCCCGAGGTCTAAAAACCACCTGTGGGTCCAGGATGCTTCAAGATTTTATTCCTCCTTACGATGCTGATGTAGTAGAAAGGCTTATTGGTGCTGGAGCGGTTATTGTAGGTAAAACCAACATGGATGAATTTGCCATGGGGTCAAGTACCGAGACTTCCTTTTACGGAATTACCCGTAATCCTGTAGATCACCAAAGAATCCCGGGTGGTTCAAGTGGAGGAAGTGCTGCAGCTGTGAGTGCAGGATTTGTACCCGCATCACTTGGTTCTGATACTGGCGGTTCGATTCGTCAGCCATGCAGCCATTGTGGAGTGGTAGGGCTTAAGCCAACATACGGCAGAGTTTCCCGTTACGGTCTGGTTGCTTTTGCTTCTTCTCTTGATCAGATTGGGCCCATCGCATCAGATGTTCGCGATATTGGTCTGCTGTTATCTGTATTGTCAGGAAAAGATAAGCGGGACTCGACTTGTGCCGGTAAATCATTTGCAGATGACTCGTCCATTTATGATAAAGACCTCAGAGGTATGAGAATCGGACTTCCATCAGAATATTTCGGAGAAGGTCTTTCTGATTCTGTACGTGATCAGCTCAATATTCTTCTTGATAAAATGAAAAGCGCTGGTGCCAGTGCTGTGGAGATTTCTTTACCTAATGTTCAGTATGCAATTGCTACCTACTATATTGTTTGTACAGCAGAAGCTTCCTCAAATCTGGCACGTTATGATGGTGTCAAATACGGTTTGCGAGACATGTCTGCAAAAAATCTGCTGGACATGTATACTGAGACCAGACAAAAAGGATTTGGAGATGAGGTAAAGCGCAGAATTATGCTGGGGACGTATGTACTCAGCTCCGGGTACTATGATGCCTATTATCTTAAAGCTGCCAAGGTGAGAACTCTTATAGCTCAGGATTTTAATCACGCTTTCGGGAAATGTGATATTATCATGTCTCCGGTTACTCCAGCTCCGGCATTTAAAATCGGTGAAAAAACTGAAGATCCACTTCAAATGTACTTGACAGATATCTATACTGTATCTGCAAACCTTGCCGGAATTCCCGGTATCAGCGTACCGTGTGCATCTGTCGATGGTCTGCCTGTGGGTGTTCAGTTTATGGCTCCGTCCTGGAGGGAAGATCTGGTTCTCAAAGCCGGATTCGCTGCACATAGCATGGCTGGAAAATGATCGTTTTACCATGTGCAAAAAGGATTGCCTCCCGGGGAAGTATATTTTGTATAGTATTAATTGCCTTTACCGGGTGTGCTCCTTCGATTCGCTATACCCGGGATGCTGCACAGGTGGAATGTGCTGCTCAACATAAGTACTCTCAAGTGCTGCAGTCTGAGAAACATATTGATAAAATATCGCCTTCTGACACTGCTGGAACCCGGCTTCAGAAAATCATTTTCCCCTTTATCGGTACTCCTTACAGAAGAGGTGGGATGTCCGGAAACGGGTTTGATTGTTCAGGATTTGTATGTCTGATATTTAAAGAGGCTTTTAATATATCGCTGCCTCGTTCTTCATCGCAAATGCAGTATTGTGGTACAAGAATACATCTCAACAGCGCTTTTGAAGGCGATTTAGTGTTTTTTAGAAATTACAGAATCGGAAGAATCGGGCATGTGGGTATCTACATGAACGAAGGTCGCTTTGTGCATGCAAGCACAAAACATGGAGTTATTTACAGCGATTTGAGCGAACCATATTATAAAAAACGTTTTGCGATGGTACGGAGGATCGTTAAATGAAAGTCGCATATGCCGGAGAGCGTGGGGCCTTTGCAGAACTGGCTGCCATGGAATATTTCGGGAAAAAATGTCAATACTCAGCAGTAGGCGATTTTGCTGCGGTTTTTGAATCGGTAGTTAATGGGAACTGTAATTACGGAATCGTTCCCATTGAAAATTCTCTGGCAGGCTCTATTCATCAGAATTACGATTTGCTTTTGGAAAGTAATACTGTGATTACTGGAGAGATTCTCTTAAAAATTGGTCACTTTTTGATTGCTAACAAAAATGTGAAACTCAAAGATCTTAAAAACGTGTTCTCTCATCCTCAGGCTTTGGCTCAATGCAAAAACTATCTTAGTAAACATAAGCAGTTGCAGGCGGTTCCTTTTTCAAACACAGCTGCAGCTGTGAAAAAAATCAAAGAAGAAAAAATTGTGGATGCAGCAGCAATTGCTTCCATGCAGGCTGCCATCGATTTTAATATGAATATTCTGGCATCAAATATTGAAGACAATAAATGGAATACCACCAGATTTCTAATCATTTCTGCCAAAGCAGTTAAAACTGTTTCCAATATAAAAGATGTGAAGACGTCTATAGTCTTTTCCACAAAAAACATTCCCGGTGCCCTTTTTAAATGTCTTGCTGTATTCGCACTTCGTGATATCAATCTGTTCAAGATAGAATCTCGTCCTATTCACGGTCGTGGATTTCAGTATCTTTTCTATCTTGATCTGGAAGGAGATATGCAGCAGGAATCTGTCAGAAATGCTATCAATCATTTACAGGAAATCACAACCTTTTATCGACTGCTTGGCTCTTACAAAGCAGGTAGAATTGTTCAGCCTTGTTATAACAAACGTCAGGTTTTGTAGAGGTTTAAAATCGCAGGGTTCAAAATTTTAAGCCCTGTAATAATCAACAATCCCTGCCTTCCTGTTACAATCATCTTGGAATTTGCTGAAATTGTGCCTATAATTAGGTATAGATTTGTATCCTCATTAAGGGTTGGTTTTATGCATTTAGACCGGAAAATCTGTTACCTTATTATTTTAACAGTTACCTTTTCTGCCAGAGCTGCAGTTTTGTTTGAGGATGATTTTGGTAACCGGGATTATTCAAGAAAAAACTGGACTCTTATCAGCACTGATCCTAATGGACTGCAATTTATTGATAATAAAGCTAAAATTATAAATAATGATGAAACTTATTCAGCTCTGGCAGTTCATAGTTTTACTCAAGATCTTTCTTCATTTACAATTTCTGCAAAAATATCCTCAGAATATCCCGGTTCTGGCCTCTATTTCTGCTTTGATGATTTGCGCGATGGTTATCGGGGATATGCCGCTTTACTAAGTGATGATGGAATCTATATCTACAAATTCTATCCGGAAAGTGTCAGTGTTGTTACTCGGCAGACAAGTGCTTTTGTAAAACTGGAAGAGAACCGGCTTGCAATTAGCAAAAATAATGAGAAAATCAATGTGTTTTGCAACGGTTATTTTATTTTCAGTGTAACAGATGGTGAATTCAGCTCTGGTGATATTGCTCTTATTGTGCCACCTGGGTCTGAAGCTTTCTTTGATGATGTTATTACCGAAAGCTGTATTGCCGATACTTCGCATTTCGAAACTTTTACGGATGATTTTTTGAAAAAAGACCTCTTTGGCTGGACCTCTTATGGCAATGCTTTAACCGATTGGTCTAACAGCAATCTGAAGATTCAGACAGGAAATTATCAGGAATTTTACAATAGTTTGGAAATTCCACTGAATTCTTTCAGTATGAAAACGGTTGTTCTTTATAATCAGGGTGACAGCAGTTCTTTTTACGGATTTTTTATAAAAGTCAAAGACAGCAGTGATACTGCATCTTTTTTTTATCAATTCGCTATTTCAGCTGACAAAAAATTTGTTATCAGACGAAAAAATCTGATGAATGAACCAGTTAATTACCAGTTTGCTACTGTAAATGTTACGGCTGGTTACGATACACTCGAGTTAATTGGCGATAACAATAATTTTACCTTTTTAGCTAATGGAAAAAAACTGGGCGAATTCTGTAAAGCCAATGGCAGTATAGCAGGTGCTGGATTGTTTATATCTTCTTTATTAAATGTGTCTTTTGACAAATTTCAGATTATGAATTTAGGAATGCAGACTTCAACTCAGATAATAAAAAAAAGAGATTATAAAACTCAGTTTTTTGTAAAAGAATGTCAGCCCATAGATCTTCTGGGAAGATCTATTTCCAGAAATATGATATATTCTGAAATTAATTTGGTTTTGGAATCTACTGGTGCGCAGAAATGGCAAAAAAGAATTAAGATGAGAAAGTAGAAAGACTCCGGGAAACGGAGTCTTAAAATTTTTACTTGTTCTTACCCATGGCTTTGAGGCACTTCATACAAATCTTGATCTTTTGGGATGTACCATCTACAATCGCTTTAATTGTGCGAATGTTTGGATAAAAAATTCTCTTGTTTACGTTATGTGCATGAGAGATAGTACTTCCTGATTGTGGATGTTTGCCGCATATTTCGCAAGTCTTGGACATAATTCCTCCAGAAGAATAAATCAAAAATGATGCTCAAATATAAATCCGGGTATACATCGAATACCAACAAAATTTTAAAAACCATATTTTTTACATAATATTCTTATTTCCGGTCACAATTTTACCTCGCCCGTTTTTTTGTTAGTTGTTATAATATATAATAGCTTACTGGTGCATAAGAGACATTTTGATATGTATGTTCAGTTATTGGCCCAAATTCCTGATGAAATAGTCAGATAACAGCATCTTTATTTATAATATGCATATATTTCGCATTTAACCGCGGAATAGGGTTGTAGCCCAAGGAAAATATCTATGCTAATTCGCTGCTGGGGTTCCAGAGGACAGATACCGGTTAGTGGAGCGGAATTTACCAGGTATGGTGGTGACACTACTTGTATGGAAGTGCGATCCGAAAATGGTGATATTATAGTTATTGATGCAGGAAGTGGTATCAGAAGTCTGGGAACAGTGCTTTTAAAAGAAAAAAAACAAAAGATTAGTCTCCTTTTTACTCATCTGCATATAGATCACATAATAGGGTTACCCTTCTTTTCACCATTATATAATTCTGACAGTGTTATAAAAATATTCGGTTGTTCCTTTGATGAAAAGAGTTTCAGGGATTCGTTAAATGGAATGATGCGCCCACCCTATTTCCCGGTGGATTTAAAGGGTATTCCTGCAAAGATGAGCTATTCGGAAGTTGGTAGCAGATCGTTTCGTATAGGTTCTATCAAAGTTACTCCAGCTCTTTTGAATCACCCCAATGGTGGACTGGGGTATCGGTTTGAGGAAAATGGGGCATCTTTTGTTTTTCTTACAGATAACGAATTAAGCGAAGATCTTCCGGGAAGCCGTCCATTCTCATTTTATGCCAAGTTCTGCCAGGATGCTGATTTATTAGTGCATGATGCTGAATTTAAGCCTCAGGAGTATACCAGGCATAAATCCTGGGGGCATTCAAACTATTGTGATGCAATAAAGTTGGGATTGCTGGCAAATGCGAAAAGACTGGGATTGTTTCATATCAATAACCAGCGAAAAGATAAGCAGGTGGACACTTTGGTCAAATCTGCCAGAAATCTGGTGAAAAACCAAGGAAAAACCATGGACTGTTTCGCTGTGAGCAGTCGTTTTTCAATACATCTGTAGATCCATGCGCAAAAAATACCAAAAAGGGACAATGTTGTTTTTGCAGCTGTTCCATGATGTTATAATTAATAATGAGTGCAAACCGTCGGCACGATTTATTGCACTACCAAGGGGTAATTTGCTATATTTAAAACATTTTCCAGAGAATATAGTAAATCGTAGCTGGATGTATACATGAGGTGAAACGGAGAGTATGGAAAGAACACAATTTCTCCCTGAGGAGGGATCGCTTGCACTCTACCTTAAAGAGATCGGTAAAAACAGAAGCTTAACCGTTGAAGAAGAGGCTAAGCTTGCAGTTAAAATTCGTAAGGGGGATCGCAAAGCTCTTGAAACGCTGGTGAAGGCTAATCTAAGATTCGTAGTCAGTGTGGCCAGGAATTATCAAAATCAGGGCCTTCCTTTAAGCGATCTAATAAATGAAGGAAACCTGGGGTTGATTCGTGCTGCCAGACGCTTTGATGAGAAAAAGAATTTTAAATTCATTTCCTATGCTGTTTGGTGGATTCGCCAGGCTATTCTTCAGGCCTTGGCCGAACAGTCCCGTATTATAAAGCTCCCTCTTAACAGAGTCGGTACCATCCATAAAATCGGCAAAATGCAAAGTAAACTGGAGCAGAAATTCAGACGTCTGCCAAACGTCGAGGAGCTTGCTGCCGAACTCAATATTGAGGAGAGTGAGGTTCAGGAGACAATTAAGATTGGAAACAGTCACATGTCTCTGGATGCGCCTTTACAGCATGGTGAAGATTCCAGGTTGATGGACATTTTGCAGGATGATGATCAGGTTCAGCCTGATAACGGCTTGATGGAGGTCTCGTTACAGGAGGAAATCACCAATACTCTGGAAACTCTCAGTGAGCGCGAAAAGGAAGTTGTTAGATTGTACTTCGGGATTGGTGAGGAAACGTCTCATACTCTTGAAGAGATCGGACAACGGTTCAACCTTACCAGAGAAAGAGCGCGTCAAATTAAAGAGAAGGCTTTAAGGCGTTTGAAACACTCTTCCAGAAGCAAGAGACTTCTGGCTTTCCGGTCATAAGCTCAGATCTTTTTTTAATGGCACAGCAAAAAAGAACTGGGCATTAACTGCTTAAGTGATTATATTATTAAATGATCGCTTAAATAGGAGCAGATTTATGGTCAAATGGTACAGTACCCTTCTATTTGCTGCCTTTTTAAATCTGGCATGTGCCTTTTCAGCTTTTTGTTCAGATTCCAATGGTATGGATATAAAAAAAGCACCTCTTGCAAAAGGTGCTTTTAGACCTCAGCCATATTCTTCGAACCGTGATATGGCATTCGTTTCTGTCTTTGGTAGTCGTCCTGATGCTAAAAAACTCCAGGGTTTCCAGCGTGCTGTTCTTTTTAATGCACGCGGTGAACTTGTAACCAGAGTTGATATGCGAAATGACTCTATCTACTCTTTAGATAGAATGATTCAGGAAAACAAGTCAAAGGGTCCTTTGGTTGTTAAGATGTATCGTTAAAGATCTTTGATTCACCACACATATTTTTCAGATGATTTTGCTCCAGGTTATTTTTTTTGCTGACATTTCATTTTCATAATGTTATGATATTTTATTGTTCAGTACTGACAACCGCCTTTTTGCTACAAGTAAAAAACTCGATAGTTTTTTTGTTGGCATTAGATAATCAGTATCGATTGTGGTTGAATTCAGAAAACGGACTTAATTTGCAATAAATGGTTTCTGGAGATACTCTTAAAAATGGAAGATCATTGCCAAGCTTTACTCTCATCTTTACCAGGTATGGTGTATGCTCTTGACGAAAATGGAAATTTTGTCTTTTTAAGTGAAGTCCTGCAATCAATTCTGGGCTATTCTCCCACTGATCTTATTGGAAGCCATTTCAGTAAAATAATTCATCCGGAAGATATCGATACTGTCAGTCGTAAATATGTGCTGCCACGTTTTGCCGGCATTGCTACCGGTAGTGAAAAGGCACCAAAACTATTTGATGAACGAAGATCAAACTCCAGAAAAACATCCAACCTCAGACTTAGGCTGCGTGCACGTTCAATGCAGAATGATGGCGAAGAACAGATTCTGTTTTGTAAGGTTAATGCTGCCGGCAGTTATGAAGCCAAAACCGAAGGAAAAATGGAGTTCAGTGGTACTATTGGATTAATCTCTGATATTACTTTTGAGGACCAGGCTGTAAACCCGGTCGATATCAAAAAAAGATACAATGTGCTTGATCTTCTATCTCAGGCGTTATCCCACGCTTTCAGCAATGTGTTTACAGGGATTTATGGTAATCTGCAATTGATAGAAATGCATCTTGATGGCAAAGAGGAAGTCATCCCAAATATCGAGGCTATTAAAAACAGCGTTGAAAAAGCAGTCGGTTTAATTAAACAGATGAAAAAATCAATAACCGATGCAGGAAACAAGGATGACAATGTCCAGACACTTGTTATGGATATGGCAGAAGAAGTTTTTTCGGAATCCAAATTTGTATGCAAGTTTAACGCAGATCCGATGTTACCAAAGCTGGAGCCAGATCCTGATTATATCCGCCATATCTTGAGATCAGTGTTTTATCATATACATCACAATTTGAAAGAGCCGGGAGAAATCACCATAAATCTGATCAACTTAAAGGAGCCCTGCTATTTTCTTCCCAGATTAGATTGTAAATACCTGAAAATCTATATAACACTGCCGGTTTCCGGTTTGGATGACTTTCACAGCGATGATCAGATAATCGAAGGGTGCAATGAAACCCTTCAGAAAATATCTACCATGGCGCTCTCTTATACATTACTCAAGAAAATCGGTGCGGTTCTTGAAACTCAACATTCTGAAAATCCTTCGATAACTCTGTATATTCCTACACTGGAAGAACAGGCACACTGGTAAAGACGGTTCTGTTCCTCAGTTTATCATTCAGAATCAGTCGGGGACAATTACTGTTTCCACACCTGCATACTCCTGAAGTCTGTCAAATATTGTTTCATCGAATTTCTCTATCACTTTGACAGATAAAACATCATAAAGCTTTCCAAGCTGTTTTTCAATCTGTTCCAGCTGTTCATCATCTTTCACCAGCAGATACATCCTGCTTCTGGAACCATCACCAATCTTTGCACAGAGAATCCCTTCCAGGTTAAAACCTCTGCGGGAGAAAAGACCTGTGATGTGAGACATGACTCCTGCATGATTTTGGACAATAAGTTCGATCAAAATATTTCTGGTCATATATCTACCCTTCAATGGATTCAATGTTAGCTGCACCTGGAGGAACTATAGGCATTACATTATGACTGTGATGAATCGGTACGTTAATAAAGCATGGCTTTTGCTCTGAGAGTGCTCTTGAGAGTAAAGAGATCGGTGACTGGTGATTATTCAGATCATAACTGGTTATACCGAATCCTTCCGCAATAGCTTTGAAATCGGGATTGGTAGCGAAACGCGAGGCAATATAATTACCGCTATAGAAAAGCTCCTGCTGTTGGCGAACCAGGCCAAGGTGTCCGTTATTGAGCAGAATGATTGTCAGGTTAAGATTCAGATCTGCCAGTGTGGCCAGCTCCTGTATGTTCATCAATAAAGACCCGTCACCTGTGAAAAGAACCACTTTTTTGTCGGGATTTGCATATGCGGCACCTATCGCCGCTGGAAGCCCGAAACCCATTGTGCCCAGTCCACCTGATGTCAACAGGGTTCTGGGTTTTGAAAACGGATACATTTGTGCAACCCACATCTGATGTTGTCCGACATCTGTAGAAATAATCGTATCAGAATTTACCAGAGCTCCTACACTTCTGATAATGTTGGCAGGATTAAACAGGTCATCGGAAATCGGGGCAGGTTGTAACTGTTTTTTCATCAGGGCAATCTGATCAATCCAATCGCTGCGATTTTGGTTGTTAACTAAATCCAGCAGTAAAGTCAGTATGTCCTTTATATCGCCATGCAAGGCAACATCTGTTTTCTTTATTTTTCCAAATTCAGCATTGTCAATGTCAGCATGGATTATTTTCGCATCCGGACAGAATCTGGCGACTTTCCCGGTTGCTCTGTCATCAAAACGTACACCAAATGCTAACAGCAGGTCACATTCGTGAAGTGCCTTGTTTGTGTAGCGTGCACCATGCATGCCCAGCATACCCAGATAAAAGGGATCATCATGCTTAAATACCCCTGAGCCCATCAGTGTGGAAACTGCAGGGATTGAGCTGTAATGAGCCAGTTTAACTGCCAGTTCGGATGCGTCTGCATGAATTATCCCACCTCCGATGTAAAGAATGGGCCTTTTTGCCTGAGAAATCATCTCTGCTGCGACTTTAATATTTTGCAGATCAGGTGCGATTGCCGGGATTTCGTTTGCAGGTTCAGGCCAGGATGAAATTTCAATACACTCCTGCTGAACATCCTTGGGTACATCGATAAGAACCGGGCCGGGGCGACCTGAAATCGCAATACGGAAAGCCTCAGGGATAACCTCCAGAAGTTCTGCTGCAGATCGAACCAGAAAATTATGTTTGGTAATAGGCATTGACAAACCATATGTATCGATCTCCTGAAATGCATCGGTACCGATCAGTGCAGATGAAACCTGTCCTGTAATAGCAATTACTGGTATGGAGTCCAGTTTAGCATCTGCAATGGCTGTCAGAAGATTTGTGGCACCGGGGCCTGATGTGGCAAAACAGACAGCTGGCTTACCTGTTGAGCGGGAAATGCCCTGGGCCATAAAACCAGCACCCTGCTCATGTCTGGCCAGAATGTGTCTGAGCTTACTTTTATATAATGCATTATAAAGTGGAAGGTTAGCTCCTCCCGGGATACCGAAGACGGTATCTATACCCTGTCCCTCCAGCAGATGGGTAATTATTTCTGCTCCTGAATATTTCATATTTGCCTCCAATATAGGTAAAAAAAAAAGCCCCTGCAGATTTTCACCGGCAGGGGCTTTATTGTTTTGTTCTTGATTACAGCCCTGACGGTGGCGAATGTACGCATGTCACTACTACCACCACCACAGCGGTCATTGTCAGAGTTGTTTTATCGTTAATTATAAATTTCATGACTATTTCTCGAATTAGGTTAAAATTAAAAAGCCCCTGCAGATTTTCACCGGCAGGGGCTTTTTATCATAGTAATAGATCAAAGCCCCTACGGTGTATCCCGCACGACCACGCTCACCACTACTACTGTTGTTAATGTTGTTTTCATAGCGTTATAAATAAATAAAAAAAAGATGGAAAGCAAATCTTTTTTTAGGGACTTGCTATCTAAGCGATCAAGTCAGTCTGAATCACCTATACTGCAACTCTGGGTCCGAAGGAAGGTTGGTGAGTGGTATAGTAATTGCCTAACACACCTAATATCAGGCACTTAGGTAAGTGCCATATCAGGGGGTGTTATGAATCGTCTTTCAATTGCTCTGGTTTTAGCATCTGTCGTTTGGTCAAAAATCACATTCGCTGAGCAGTATTTCACAGGGTTTGGCTTATCTGAGCCCAATTACCTGATTTCAGGTTTCAACAGTTCCTCTCATAATACCCCGATGTCAACTGAAGGAAACAATCGCCTGAAATTGCGCATTGGTGTTTATTACAGAGTTCTTGCTTTTAAAGAAGATCGAAGCGGCTTATATCTGAGCTATAACCAGAATTCATTTTGGAAGAGAGCCGATCCCGGAACTCCCTTTTTGGATAATAATTATCGACCTGAACTTTCTGCCTGTCTGGATATCTTAAGGTGGATAACCGGTAATGAAGATCTGTATATTCCAAAAATTAAAGCATTCGTTTCCAGAGAATCAAACTGGGCAAAAGGCAGTGATTACAGAGGCTATGATAAAATAGGCGGGTTTCTGGAAATAGGGCAGTTTGGAAAAACTGAATATTATGCTTCGTTTAGATGTTGGAAAAACCTGAATGTTTCTTCCAATAACAAAGATATCAGAAATTATACAGGTGATGCACAGATCAGGATAGGATACTGGTATTTTAATACAAACAGAATTGTAAAGTGGGGTACCAGCCTGGACCTTCGCTTCAATCTGGATAGTTCTGATATTACCAGTGTTGCCACATCGGTATATATCAATCCACTGGCAGGAAAAAACTGGAAATGGACACCAGCATTAATGGCTGAATACTACTACGGAACAGCAGAGTGCCTGCTTTATTATAAGGCAAGAACTAATTCTATCCGTGTCGGTATAGCATTTATGTGATTTTTTAATTTATTACTGGTGCAATTAAATATATCTCAAATGTTACTCATACTTCGACCCTCCTTCGTAAAACTACAGAGGGTATGAGTGTAAATGAAAAATTATTGTAGATTGTGGTTTTAAACACTGTTAATATTTAATTGCAGGAATAATAGCAAGCTATTTCCAAAAAGCTGCTATAAAAATTAAATCATGAGTTCACTCTAAAAAGTCAGAAATCACATTTCGACCTGGCTCAATGTGAGCGTAAAACGACTTTGCATTTGTTGAAATGTCCTTTTAAAATTCATTTTTTTTGAAATGGTTTAATCTTTATCAGCTTTTTAGAGTGGATTCGATTCATAATTTTCTCACGTTTAAAGCTCTTGACGAATTTAGTACAGCCAGAATCGCAACTCCCATATCTGCAAAAACCGCTTCCCACATGGTAGCAAGCCCCATACTTCCAAGTGCCACAAATGCCAACTTTATGACTAATGCGATAACGATATTCTGCACGACGATAGATCTGGTACGTTTGCCGATATTTACCGCTTCCACTAATTTTGATGGATGATCGGTCATCAGTACTACATCTGCAGTTTCTATGGCAGCTTCAGAACCCAGTGCCCCCATTGCTATTCCTACATCGGCTCTGGCAATAACCGGCGCATCATTAATTCCATCACCCACAAAAGCCACCAACCCGTCATGCGATTTCTCTTTGAGAATGTTTTCAAACTGCTGTACTTTCTGTTCTGGAAGAAGTGACGAGTAAAACTTATTAAGATGCAGTTTCCCTGCAATTGCAGATGCTGCTCTGAAATTATCTCCTGTCAGCATGGAGACGTCATGTATTCCGGCATCACGCAGAAGTTGTATCGTCTGGTATGCATCATCTTTGAGTTCATCCCCAATAGAAATGTATCCAAGATAATTTCCATTACTGGTTACATGGACAACGGATCCTTCTGTTTCACATACAGAATGTGCGATATTTTCCTTATGCAGCAATGCATCATTTCCGGCGGTAATGGTCCGGTCTTCAAAAACCGATTTAACACCGTATCCGCTAATCTCCTGATGACTGGTAATGCTGAATTGGTCGATTGAACCGAATTTTTCGGTAAATGCATTTACGATCGATTTAGCAATAGGATGGTTGGAATGATACTCGGCAATTGCAGCACTTCGCAGTACATCGTTTTCAGTATAATCGCCTGAAGGTACGATCTTTCTCACTACAAAGATACCTTTGGTTAGCGTTCCGGTCTTATCGAAAACAACGCTTTTAATCCTGGCCAGTGCATCTAAGAAATTGGCCCCCTTTACCAGTATCCCTTTACGTGAAGCACCTCCGATTCCACCGA
>DATAMG010000055.1:0-19449 GCA_036260705.1 Chitinispirillaceae bacterium
AAAAAACTATCAGAGTTATAACTTCTTGAATGAGTTTGAGTTGTGCTGCACTGAACTGCTGATGTCCGATCCGGTTTGCCGGTACCTGAAAACAGTACTCAACAAAAGCGATCAGCCAACTTATTAATATTACTATCCAAAGAGGTGTATTTTTAAATTTTAAATGACCGTACCAGGCAAAGGTCATAAATACATTCGAAATCAGTAAAAGTATTATTGTTTCCATCAAAATCTGCTTTTTTTATTATGGCGTGAAAATATACATTAATACCACATAGAAATGCCAAGACTGGTTTTTTTGTTGTTGCTGCAGGTATTTTTTTATCCGCTAAAATCACGTTATTTATTGAAGTCGTACTTTGGTATTTATTTATTTTATGATTTTTATTTTGGGAGAATCCAGGCTTAATGAGACTCAGCATTGTTATTCCGGTTTTTAATGAAGAGAAGACCATAGAAACTACTATCGCCAAAGTTTTGAAGGCTCCTGTACCCCCTGAGATCTCTTCAAAGGAGATTGTGGTGGTTAATGATGGCTCAAAAGACGGTTCTGCTGAAATATTAAACCGGCTGCAAAACGATAGTATTCGTATTTTCCATCTCGAAAAAAACAGGGGCAAGGGAGCTGCGCTTCAGCATGGCTTCACGAATGCCACAGGGGATATTGTCCTGATTCAAGATGCTGATCTTGAATATGATCCAAATGAATATCCTAAGTTGCTTCAACCCCTTATTGACGGTCACGCGGATGTGGTTTACGGATCCAGATTTTTGAGTACCGGACCTCACCGGGTCCTTTATTTCTGGCACTTTGTTGGTAACACAGCTCTTACTCTTTTATCTAATATGTTTACAAACCACAATCTGACTGACATGGAAACCGGATACAAAGTATTTAAAAAATCGATTTTAGATCAGATTACCATAGAGGAGAAACGGTTTGGATTTGAACCGGAAATTACTGCAAAAGTAGCCAAACTCAAGGGAGTCAGAGTTTACGAGGTTGGAATTTCTTATTTTGGAAGAACCTATGAAGAGGGGAAAAAAATCGGATGGAAAGATGCTTTCAGAGCATTCATTTGTATACTGAAATACAATATCCGCAATAACAGGAAAAAACAATGACCTTTATTGATAGACTAATACAAGTAATTGTCAGTAATTGTAAAAAATATAGACAGATCATTTTTTTTATTGCACTTGCAGCAATTGTACTTCCAGAGATAACTGTATATTTTCACAAGCCAAATAGGGGTTATGATATTTTTGGTTATCTTCGTGCTGGTCATGATGCTTTGAAACTTGAAGACCTCTACAGGTTATCTGCTCCTGGAAAAAACAATACCTGGCCTCCATTCTTTTCTTTTTTTACCACTCCGTTGGCTCTTTCTGAAGATTTCTTAGGATTGGTTGTAACTAAGGAATTGTGGTATTTTATAAATTTTGCCGCCTTCATTGCATCTATACAGATGATTTCATTGATGCTTTATAAAAAGAAGCCTGCTTTCTTGCCCCAGAAAAACGGGTTTGATTTCTCCTCTGATCTGGTTTTTGTACCGTTTTTCCTCATATTGCCGGGTTTTATCTACAATTTTTTTATGCTGCAGATAAATATGTTTGTATTGTTTCTGACAATTGCCGGCCTGTTCTTTTATAACAGGGACAAAAACTGGAAAGCGGGTTTTTTCTTTGGGCTTGCCGCTGCAATAAAAGCATATCCCGGTCTTTTTCTGATTTACTTTATTTTCAGAAAACAATGGAAAGTCGCTGGGACCATGTTTGTATGGAGTGCCGGATTTACTCTTTTTCCCATACTGTTTTATGGCTTTGAGCGATACATAGGTCTTATGATGGAATGGATTTCCATAAGTTTTTTTAAACCCTTTGTTATTGGGTACAAATCCTCAAATAATCAGTCTCTTTATGCCTTCTGGGAACGGTTACTTGCTCATCAGTTTCATATTACACAACCTGCATCCATTCTAATAAAAGCAGCTAATTTCTCATCAATATTTGCGATTTTATCAGCTGCTTTTATATCTATATCAAGATTCCCTTTAAAAAAAGCTTCGATTACCGGTTTTATCGAGTTTTCGATTATCTGTATTATGATGATGTTGTTTCCACCAATCGCCTGGAGACATTACTGGGTACTTTTACTGCCAGCTGCATCATCGGTTTATTATTGCTTACGGAAAATGCCTCAGGCAGCTAACGCACTGGTTAAATACCTTTTTACAGCCTATATACTATTGATGGGGATACCTTACTTTTTTTCAAAATCAGCGATTTCCACCTTTTTAAGAATGCAATCGAGTTATATGTTTGCGGGTCTTGTACTCTTGATAATTCTGGTTATCCTGCATAGAAATATCAATCTTCAGCAAAGTACTCAATGCTGTTGATTTTTTAAAAACCGGATTTCAGCCGTTTACTCGTTTTCATAATTGACAATACAGGTTTCCTGCCAAACGAAATCATATATTCAGTTACTGCTTTAAAAGTTGAATCAAAAAGGTGATTCATGCCTGGACTGTCCTTTGACCTAAAATTCGCAGTTGAATGCAGCGCATATGCGTCCCGATGCAAGATAGGGATTGAACTCGCCAGATTCAGTAATATCGGCTTTTTTGCTTGAATCACTCAAATAAAGCGGATAAAAAGCTTGTCTAAGGGTAACGCAAATAAAAATTTTGAACAGATACTGTATAGCATATTAGAATGAGGAGCTGATGAATCCAAATACCAGAAAAATCGAATTTCCCATTTCCGGCATGCATTGCGCCAACTGTGCCAATACAGTGCAAAGGGCACTTACTTCAAAAAAAGGGGTGGTAGCTGCACAGGTCAATTTCGGAAACGAGACTGCATCTGTCGAATTTGACCCTTCAATGGTATCTGTTTCTGAGTTGAAAAAAAACATCTGTGATGCGGGCTTTAGAATTGCCGAACAGAAGATTACTATTACCATAGGCGGAATGCATTGTGCTTCATGTGCATTGAAGGTAAAGGAGGCGCTATGCAGTATTGATGGGATAATTGATGCCTCTGTAAATCCAGCCGATGAAAGTGCACTTGTTACTTTAGCAACAAAGAGTATAAATTCCACAGAACTGAGCCGGGCGGTTACTAAAGCCGGTTTTGAATATCGTGGTATCATTGATGAATCGGGAAATGATGAAACTGAAAAATTGAGTTCCAGAGAACAGACTGGCAGATTGTACCGGATCATTGCTGCATTTTCGGTCAGCCTTCCAATGATGGCTTTAATGTATATGCCGATAATACACAAACCTTATATACCCTTTATTATGCTTCTGGCCTCTGCTCCGGTTTTTATTTATGTATCATTTCCCATCTTTACTGCTGCCTTTTCAGCTATTAAAAATCGTTCTCTTACCATGGATGTCATGTATGCCATGGGAATTTCAACAGCCTTTTCTGCCAGTATACTTTCCACATTCGGAATAATTTTTTCTCATGAATTCATGTTTTATGAAACAGCCATAATGCTGGCCGGATTTCTTACTCTGGGACGTTTTCTGGAAGGTCGTGCTCGCGCAAAAACTTCTGAATCCATAAAGAAACTTATCGGACTTCAACCCAGGACTGCCACTGTAGTTCGCAACAATCAAGAAATGGCGATTCCGGTCGAGAATGTGATCACCGGAGATCTGGTGATAGTTAAACCAGGGGAGAAGGTTCCTGTAGATGGAAGAGTAACTGCTGGAGAAAGTTCCATTGATGAATCGATGATTACAGGTGAATCAATTCCGGTGGTGAAAAAAAACGGTGATATGGTTGTGGGGGGTACAGTTAACCGTAATGGTGTTATCCGGTTTGAAGCGGAGCGTGTCGGAAGGGATACAGTTCTTGCCCAAATAATAAAACTGGTCCGTGAGGCTCAGGGTTCGCGTCCGCCTGTTCAGAAAATTGCAGATAAGGCTGTAGCTCTATTTATACCTTTTGTCTTAACAGTTGCATTGCTGTCATTTGGCGGATGGTTCTTTATTGGAAAAACATCTTTACTATTTGCATTCACAACTTTTGTTGCAGTATTGGTAATAGCCTGCCCTTGTGCTCTGGGCCTTGCGTCGCCTACTGCTGTAACTGTGGGCATAGGAAGAGGGGCAGAACTGGGGATGCTTATTAAAAATGGAGAGGCTTTAGAGCTGGCCCGGAAAATTACTACAGTGATTTTCGATAAAACCGGTACGTTAACTGAAGGACACCCCCAGGTCACAGATATAATTAATTTTGATATATCAGAGAATGAGTTTCTTTTTTACGCATCATCAGTGGAAAAAAACTCTACGCATCCTCTGGCAGAAGCGATACTTGCTGCAGCACAAAAGGATGAGGTCAGACCCGGAGATGTCAGCAATTTCTTTACAGTTGAAGGAAAGGGGGTTCGAGCTGATGTCAATGGAAAAAGGATTCTTGCAGGGAACCGGTCTTTTCTGAGTGAATGCGGTATTGATTATTCAGTTCAAGATAAAAAAATCACTGAACTGGAATTGAGGGGCAGGACGACTATACTGATCTCTGATTTAACAAAGCTTTTGGGGGTAATTGGAATCGCCGATTCTTTAAAAGAAAATTCGTTAAGAGCAGTGAATGAATTGAAAAAAATGGGCTGTGATGTGATCATGGTTACAGGCGATAATTATAGGACTGCCCGCTTGGTAGCATCCCAGGCCGGCATCACCAGGGTGGTGGCAGAGGTACTTCCCCATGAGAAATCAACAGAAGTAAAGAGATTACAGGAAAATGGTGAAATTGTGGCATTTGTAGGGGATGGTATAAACGATGCTCCTGCATTGGCTCAGGCTGATGTTGGTATTGCGTTAGGAAGCGGTACGGATGTGGCGGTGGAGAGTGCTGAAATTGTTCTTATTAAAAACGATCCGCTTGATGCAGTTGCGGCAATACAGCTGGGCAGGAAATTGATTCAGAAGATAAAATGGAATCTTTTCTGGGCTTTTGCATATAATACAGCGCTTATTCCACTGGCTGCAGGTATACTTTATCCTTTTTGGGGAATAGCTTTCAAGCCGGAACTGGCTGGTCTTTCCATGGCCCTGAGCTCAGTAACGGTTGTGACGCTTTCTCTTTTATTAAAAAAGTATACTCCACCGGTAAAACGGTAGAGTAATTGAAGATTTTATTCTATTCCTCTCCAGGATGCTTCAGCCAGCAGGTTCTGCTTTTCCCGTGAAGCTTCTCTGTTATGGATGCTTTCAGGATGATCACTGGTTAAATCAATAAGTTTCTCCCAGGACTGAAGTGCCACTTTGAGATTTTCCGATGTGGGATCATTTCTGAATATTGCAGTAAGACATCTGGATCTGTATAACTGCACTTCCCGGCCCAGAATCCTTTTGTCCAGAAATTCGGAAGGGTATGATTCTGCGTTGAAAAGATTATCCAATGCAGTTGTAAATTCTTTTCTGCCATACTGATATCTTGCTTTGTGAAAATAAAATTCACCATCTGCAAGTTCTTTGGATGTTAACAGTTGGCCCAGCAGTTCACCATTTCTGCCCAGCGCCCTGAGTTTGTACAGATACACCTCTTTGGACTCTGCAAGATCTGGTGGTAGATGTTCGATAATTTGAAGCATTTCATCATAGTTTCGTGCTACCCATTCTTTTCGCAACCGATTGATAAGATCTGCCTGGTCATTGCTGATTTCAGGTGCATAAAACTGAGTGGGAGCTGAATTCAACTTATCTGAATCGATACCAGTGGCTCTGGATTTTCTGCTCCATGGTGTATTGGATGGCAAAATGGATGCATTAGACTGATGAGAAACCAGCCAGTCTTTGAAGGCACCAGAGGGAATCATCGGACTGACTTTGTCAATAAAGTTCGAGGAGATGAAACCGTTTTTACCACCACCTGTGGAATTATTGAGCAGTATAAAAGCCGCCAGCAGTGCCACAATCAAGCCCCCGGCATATAGAAGAACAGTATGAGTCAGGATAGTAGGGCGGGGTAGCATGAATGGTTCGTTATGTTTACGCTGATTGACATATAACTGGATGGCACTTTCGGGAGTAAGTGTAGTAAGCTTACTGTGGAGTGATTCCAGATTTTTGCGGACGCTGTAAGCATCTGGTGGTCTGTTTTCTTTTTCGTAGCAGATGCATTGCTCAATTAATTCTATAAAGGGTTGAGGCAGAGATCGCACTGCTTTTTTCAGGTTTATGTGTGTATTTTCCTTACGAAGCTGCATTACCTCTTCGGGGTTGGTACCTGGAAAAACCTTCGATCCAGATGACAGTTCATATAAAAGACATCCGATGGAGAAAAGATCCGATCGTTGATCGGGGTTCACTTTTCCAAAAAGCAGTTCAGGAGAGCTGTACTGGGGTGAACCCACTTTAGCTAAAAATTTACCCTCCTGAGCATCCTCAAGTGGACTGGAGAGCCCGAAGTCCATGATTTTTAAAGTACCGGAGCTGGAGAGAATAATATTTGAAGGCTTAAGATCCAGATGGAGCAGGCCCTTGTAATCGGTCTTCTCAAGTTGGAATTTGCAGGTATGCAGATACTCCAGTGCCTTACAGATTAATATACCGATAGCGGTACATAATCCAAGAGGAAGCGGTCCGAACTGAGAAACTATTTCGTTAAGGGTGTAACCTGTAATCTTTTCCATTTCAATAAACGGAAGTTTCTGCCATTGGCCCAAACTGTGGATAATAGCGATGTTGGGATGATTAAGCTGAACACCAATACTGAACTCTTTTAAAAATTGATCGTAACTAGCCCTGGTATTTGTTGGTTTCAGTAATTTGACCGCTCTTTGTATTGCTAATTGTTTGTTACTGATTTCGTATAGAACTGCAGCTCCACCTTCACCTAATATTCCTGTAATAATACCCGAACCCAAGGGTATTGGCTGTTTTCCATCCGGTAGTACCGGAGGTTTTAAACCTGATGATTTCTCCTGAAGACCGGAGGTTTCAATTTCTGCAGTTTGCATATCTTCTCTTTCCCGTTGGGACTGTCTGTTGATTGTTTCCTGCAATATGCGCGCTGTGATGGCGCCCAGGGTACGTTTGAGAAAATGACCCGGAGCAGATTCCATAGATACCTCTATAAAAAGATAGCTTAATCGGGATAACCATTTAAAAAGTTATTGTATTATCCAGTTAAAATATGTTGATCTAATCGGGTTGTCGAGAAAAGACAGCCTTTTTTTAAAATGCATTCCAACATATTTAGTGTCTAAAATATAAAATTGAGATTAAAAAAGTAATACTGTTAAGTTTTCTTTTAAAATCTCAGCCTCAACTCATTTAAAAAACTTATTTTCTAATTAAATTATCAACCTGAGAAAGGTTAAAGTGCTGATCTGCAAGGCTATTTAATTGGTTAGAGTGTACCCGGATTCGGGGTAAACTATAAAGCAAAACAAATACCTATAATACTCAGCTGTTTTTTTGTGTCTTTTGCACCATTTCTGGTGCATAAGTTATGTTTTAGTTAATCTATATAATTTTTTTGAAAAGGGCTGACTTATTTATGAATAATAAAGTACGGGTTCGTTTTGCCCCTTCACCTACTGGTTATCTTCATGTTGGTGGAGCCAGAAGTGCACTTTTTAATTATCTTTTTGCACGTCGAAATAATGGTACCTTTATTCTACGAATCGAGGATACTGATCAAAACCGCTTTGTTGAAGGTGCACTCAAAGAAATATACGATAGTTTGAAATGGCTGGGGCTTCAATGGGATGAGGGACCGGAGGCGGGAGGAGACTTTGGACCCTATGTTCAATCTCAACGCATTGAAATTTATAACAAATACGCCAATCAGCTTCTGGAAAGCGGTCATGCTTATCGCTGCTTTTGCACAGCTGAACGATTAGCTCAGTTGCGTACTGAACAGGAGAAAACAAAACAGACAGTAGGTTACGATCGTTGCTGTAAAAATCTCTCTGATGATCAAATCAAAAAGAATCTTGCTGATGGTATTCCCTATGTTATCCGTTTCAAGGTCCCTTCCGGCAGAACAGTTGTTTTTGAGGATAAAATACGGGGAATGATTGAATACAGCAGTGATATACTCGATGATCTGGTTCTGATTAAATCCGATAGGTATCCTACTTATCATATGGCATCTGTAGTTGATGATCACCTTATGCAGATAACTCACGTGTTACGTGGCGATGAGTGGATTGCTTCTACTCCCAGGCATGTGCTTATTTACGAGGCTTTTGGATGGACACCGCCGGTCTTTGCTCATCTTCCGGTAATTCTCTCTCCGGATGGTGGTAAACTTTCAAAGCGCAAAGGTGCTGCATCGGTTATGGACTATAAACGGGCCGGTTTTCTTCCTGAGGCCCTTTTCAATTTTCTGGCACTTTTGGGGTGGGCTCCCGGAGATTCCCGGGAAAAAATGTCTTTAAATGAACTCATTGAGAGTTTCTCTCTTGAGCAGGTTTCACCTAAAGCATCTGTTTTTGATGAAAAGAAGCTGGAGTGGATGAACGGGTTATATCTCACAGAGCGCAGTTCTGCTTCATTGATTCCAGAGATCCTTCCGGTGTTCAAGGAAAAGGGATGGGTCAATCAGCTTACCAGCGATAATGATCCATATCTTCTAAAGGTTATTGATCTGATGAAGAGTCGATCAAAACGGCTGACTGATTTGGTTGATAGCTGTATCTATTTTTTTAAGGACCCCATTAGTTATGAAGAAAAAGCCATGAGGAAATATTTTACCGCAGATGCTGTCGACATTCTTTCTACTGTCCAGACAAGTCTTTCTGCTCTGGATACTTTTACCTGTGAAAATATGGAAAAGATATATCACGATATATCTGAAAAGTCAAACATATCAGCAGGCAAACTCATTCATCCGACACGTCTGGCCGTCAGCGGGGTAAGCTTTGGACCGGGGCTCTTCGAGTTACTTGAGACACTGGGCAAAGACATTGTTATAAGGCGTATTACTACTGCTATTAATTTTATCAGAGGGAATTTGAACAATAATGGTTAAACATATTGTCATGTGGAAATTAATCGATTCTTATGAGGGAAAAAACAAGGTCGAGAATTCCAGAATAATCAAGGAAAAAATCGAGGCGTTAAAAGCAATAATCCCTCAGATTAAAGAAGTAGAGGTGGGGATAAATATTAACAGTTCCGATGCAGCTTATGATCTCTGCCTGTATTCTGTTTTTGATTCCAGAGAAGATCTTGATATCTATCAGAATCACCCGGAACATCAGAAGGTAGCTGCATTTGTAGCTAAGGTTAAAATTCAGAGAACTGTTTGTGATTACCAGATAGATAGTTGATAGTTAATAGTGAAAAATTAATGGTTAATAATTAATAATTATTAAGTTTAAATGGAGACTTTATGGATAATTCCTCTGCAGGAAAAAACGATGGCCGGTCTGATGATAGTGAAAAAGGAGCGGGTGAGGGAACTGTTGGGGTTGCAAATTTTATCCGGGACATTATCCGGGAAGACTTAAAGAGTGGCAAGAGGAAAAATGTGGTTACCCGTTTTCCTCCTGAACCCAACGGCTATTTACATATTGGACATGCAAAGGCGATCTGTATCGATTTTGGAATGGCTCTGGAACATGATGGTGAGTGCCATCTCCGTTTTGATGACACCAATCCTGCAAAAGAGGAACAGGAATATATCAGGGCTATAGAGCGGGATGTAAAGTGGCTGGGTTTTGATTGGGGTAAACATCTCTATTATGCATCCGATTATTTCGGACAGATGTATCAGTGGGCGCTTTCACTGATAAAAGCGGGTAAAGCTTATGTTGATGATCTGAGTGCTGATCAGATAAGGGAATATAGGGGAACACTGACTCAGCCTGGTAAAGAAAGTCCTTATCGAAACCGTACGGTGGAGGAAAACCTCGACCTTTTCGAGAAAATGAGAAACGGAGACTTTGAGGATGGTTCCAGGGTATTGAGAGCCAAAATCGATATGTCTCATCCCAACATGAATATGCGGGACCCTGTTATGTATCGTATTCTTAAGGCTGCTCATCATCGTACCGGTACAACCTGGAAAATTTACCCTATGTACGACTGGGCTCATGGATTGGAAGATTCTATAGAGGGAGTTACTTATTCGCTGTGCTCTCTGGAGTTTGAAGATCATCGTCCGCTTTACGACTGGTTTTTAGATCAACTTGGTGTTCATCACCCTCAGCAGATAGAGTTTGCCAGACTAAATCTTACCTATACAGTTATGAGTAAACGCAAACTGCTTGAGTTGGTCAAAAATAAACATGTTAATGGATGGGACGATCCCAGAATGCCTACATTGTCCGGTTTGCGAAGAAAAGGGTATACACCCGAAGCTATAAGAAATTTCTGTGAGCGAATCGGTGTGGCAAAAAGGGACAGTATTGTTGATCTGGCTCTTCTGGAACATTGTTTACGCGAAGATCTCAACAAAAAGGCTAAACGGGTTATGGCTGTGCTCAATCCCCTGAAAGTGATAATTGACAATTATCCTGAGGGACAGGTGGAGGAACTTGAAGCTGTAAATAATCCGGAAGATCAATCCATGGGAACCCGTAAGGTGCTTTTTTCCAGAGAACTTTATATCGAGCGGGATGATTTCATGGAGGAACCTCCAAAAAAGTTCTTCAGGCTGGCTCCGGGTCGTGAAGTACGGTTGCGTTATGCCTATTTTATCACTTGTGTAAGTGTGACTAAAGATCCGCTTACTTCCCAAATTACTGAATTGCATTGTACATACGATCCGGCAACCCGTGGTGGTTCATCACCTGACGGTAGATCTCCCAAAGCGACGATTCACTGGGTATCAGTGAAACATGCGGTTGATGGAGAAACAAGGCTTTATGATCAGCTTTTCAATAAAGAAGATCCGGGTGATGCTCCTGATGGCAATTATCTGCTGAATCTAAGTAAAGACTCTTTAAAGATAACTAAAGACTGTAAATTTGAACTCTCCTTGAAGGATGTCACTGCCGGTGATCGCTTCCAGTTTGAGAGAATCGGTTATTTTTGCGCTGATTCTGATACTCAACCTGGTAAACCGGTGTTTAACCGCACTGTTTCTCTTAAAGATGAGTGGGCGAAGATAAGCAAAAAGGCGGGATGATGATTGTGGAGGTAAGGAGGTTCAGGAAGTTCTGTAACCTCTGTAACCTCCGTTACTTACGTGTCCGACTATGGTCTATAGACCCATGTGGTGTATGTCATTGAATTAAAATGAATTACGCTGTCTGTTACGTTGTGTCAACTTGGTTTATGGCTTACCGACCCATCTTCAAGAGTAATTCTTACCCGTGTTAAATTAATCTTATCCTCTTTTTCAGCTTAAAAATAATGGTTTTCACCATTTATACTTTTCATAATTATATTATAGCACACTTGGCACGGAATTTGAATACTTATCCCCGACGACGGGAGCCCGCGTACAAAGGCTAAATACTCAAATAGAAGGAGTTCAAAATGAATAAACAGAAAATTTCTTTTGCAGTTCTGTTTTTGACTGCAGCAGTTTCATTTGCTCAGACTGACAAAAGGGAACAGGTTGTTACCACGGTTAGTGATAATACACCTAAACAGGAGATTTCAATTGAGAGCGAAGAATGGTTTGAAAGTGGTGCCTGGAGAAATGATCATGATTTGTCGAAGCTTTTTTTTGATATTCAAGAATCGGTTAGAAAAAGCATGCCGGTTGATCCATCAATTCTGGAAGCTTCGAGTGCACTGCGGACAAAATTTAATGCTGCAATGGTTGCTAAGGGCAAAGAGCTTGGAGCGACTGTAGTAGTAAGTGAAGATGGAAATAGTATGTCAGTTTCTGACATCACTGATAAAAATGCCTGGGAGGCGGCAACAAAATCGATAAGAACAGAGTATGAGTCGGCAAATACCCTGCTTTATGAAAATTGGAGGAAGGAGTTTGAAATCCGTTTTGAAAAAGCATTCGTGGAAGCTGCAAAAAATCTAAAAATGAATGCAGACAAGATGAAATAATTTGTGTTTGAAAGGGGCGTATTTACTACGCCCCTTTTTTAAGAGAGGATCATAATGAAAAGAGTATCAAAAAAGGGCTATAGATCAGCAGGTTGCATGTTTATCAGTTTTTCTCTTTTTCTGATATGCTGTATTGCACCGACAGTATCTTTGGCAGAGAATGACAGTGAAGTTATTAATGATCTTTATCAGGAGATAATGAGTGCATCTGCTATCCGTACGGATACCGGTCATTCATCAGCAAAGACAAATAATGTATTAAAATCTGAAAAGGATTCCTTATCATCTGCCAGTTTCATACAGGATGATTTATCTGATTTAAAAACAGATAAACTTCACAAAGAGATAGAAAAAATCCGTAATGACATTGAGGCACGTCATTCTGCTACAATAAAATTCATGCAGGATGATAAATAGAATCTGATTTAACCTGCGGAGATATAAATGAGATCTGTGCGAATTGCGGCAGTTTTATGTTTTTTCAAGATATTGGTGGCTTCTGAAAGTGATGCTTCTGTATTTGAGAATTCATCTTTTGCCTTTCGGGTCGAATTGAGCAGCAATTGGGTTCCTGATCAGGAAACTGACAGCGCTTATTATTTTAAGGACGTCAATCAGGGGAAAAAGACAAGGCTGCATCTGAAAAGATATATTCTTGATACTACATATAATTTCAATACAAATGAGTGGTCTCAACTCAGCTTCGCCATAAATAAGGAATTCGCACAGAAGACCGGAAAAATCATTTACAGTGATACCAGTGTTTCGATTAAATTAGGGGAATTTCGAGCTTATGAGTTATTTGCTTTTTATTCTCAAAATGTTGATAATAAAAATGTATGGTGGGCCGAGTACTGCCGGTGGACAGATGTAAATGGTTTGGGCTATTTCGTATCGATAATTGGTGATACTGCCGAAATGAAGACAAATTTTTCTGTATACGAGTCGATTATGAATCTGATTGTAGTGAATCCTTCAGCTGTAAAAATGCGGGTTTATACAGCTGAAAGACACGCTACAGTACCTGTTTCAGCAGTTTACAGTCCTGGTATGGTAGACCTCATGGGAAGGGCAGTTGCCACTGGCAGTTTTAAGTTTTACAGTGGTATCATGGTTAATCTTGATGGCAAAATGCGCAGGGTATATTTCAATTGCAAAAAGTAATGAATATGTTTGGACTCTGCCGGCTACTCTGCAGATGGAAATGGGTGTCCATAGAAATTACCACTTTGTTACTGGTGTATGAAACCGCCGGTGCTGCAGTTTCGCATTTTCACAAAATCGATTCTCTGATTATTGCAGGAAAATATTGCCTTGAAAAAAAGGATCCTGAATGTGCACGGGCTAACTTAACATATGCATACCGTTTGGGCATGAGTAAAGACAGCATGATGTACTTTGCGGCTGAAATCTATATCTGTGAAATGGCTGCAGATACAGCACTGGTTTTTAACAGAGGACTGGAGCTGAGAGGAAAGTTAAAAAAAGAAGCAATTCTTGAGCAGAGAGCACGAATCTATGCATCAATAGGGTTGAAAAAACAGGCAGATTCCATTCTGGTGTGCAGCCGCAGGAGTGTAATATCTGGTTTGTCCGTATATGCTTATGGAACACGTAATACATTTGCAATGAAAAGATTTCTTTTTGCTCCTCTTGATTATACATTCAGTCCTGAAAATGATATTGATGATATGGGGAGAATCGGAATTTCATATAAGTTAACAGGTGTTACTGGAAGCAGATTTGAACGGGTGTTTGCTTTGCTGGATTTCAATTCCGGTGTACCGGTTCCTACCCGATACTGCTTTGATGAGGAAAGTGATACATTGCTGCGTCAACTGTCTTTAATTTGCGCAATACCCTGGTTGCCAAAATCGGTAAATGGTTTGGCCGGGTACCGGGTGGCGATTCATGGTGATGGAAAACTGGATCATTTCGACAGGGAGCTGCTTTATTTTTATTTTAAAAAAAGGTTTATTATAAGTGCATCACATGAAGCCAAATGGGTAAAAGGTACTGGACTGGATCAAAGTACTGAAAACATAAGCTGTTCATATTTCCTGAAAAATACCAGGTTTACACTTCAAAGCGAAATCGGTGTTTCGCACCATTTTGACCGGGCATTTAAAAGTAAGTGTGCAAAAATCGGTTATATTGATACCATCGATTTTGAAAGCAATATTGAACAGAGATATTCTTATTACCTGGACAGCTGCTACAGTTTACGGTTTAACAACAGATTTCTGGATGAGTACTGGAGCGGGCAACCTGCTTTAAAATTACTCTCCATACCAGAGCATGATTTTTCGTTGTTTTTCAGATCTTATTTGCAGATTCCGGTAAGAAAGTGGTTTAAGGTTGATTTGACAGGCGAAATCAGAGGGGTGTATAATCCGGTTCCGGTTAAATGGTATACTTACGAAATGAAACTGAATCAAGTAGGAGAGGATTATAATTTTTTTGGTGATGATTTTCTGGTATTTCATGCCGGTGACAGGAAATATTATCTGCATACAGATCCAACCAACAGAAATTTTAACCGGTTCAACCTTTCCGGAATTCAAATCACCAGTCATGAAAAAAGGAGACTGGAGTGTTTTTTGTCTATGATGCTTCTTATAGAAAAAGATCTTAAGTATATTGGAAATGTATATGCAGGTGGAACCTGTATGAAAAGTTTTTCTACACTCAAAGAGCCTGGTCCGGTAGCTACATTAGATTACTGCTGGGAATTGAGGGCAGGATGGAAAAAAGATATCTCTTTAATAAAAAGATAATCTGGTATCTGATTGCTTTTTGTGCAGGATCTTTCTTGTCCTGTTGCAGATCCGGATCTCTGATTGAAACAGGGGAGGTTAACCTCAGACTGGGTGATTATCATCGTGCCCGGGTAAATTTTGAGGAGGCGGTTAACCGGTTTCCTAAATCTTCTTTGGCCAGACTGGGTCTGGGAAAGGCACTGCTGCAACAGTATTCCTCCAACTCTCAGGACAGTACAATTCTCATTGATTGTATCATTCAACTGGAGGCTGCCCGAACACTTAATCCTGATAAGGAAGTTGAAAAATTATTGAGTATAGTCTGGTTCAAACGTGCAAAGATTCATCTTGGGAAAGAAGATACCATTGCAGCACTTCAGGCGCTTTCGCGATCTATATCGCTTGACCCCAGGGCACCCAGTCCGGTCAACCTTGCAGGAATACTTTACTTTTACCGTGGTGAAAAAGACAAGGCACTGAACCTCTTCCGTCTGGTTACCACTTTAGATACTGCTTCTGTGAGCGGTTATTTCAATACAGGCATGATATACTGGGCAGACAGCAACTACGTGCAGGCATATCAGAACTGGTTTAAAGCAGCGCAGAATTCTCCTCAGGACAAAGAGATTCTTACCTGGGCTGCACGTGCAAAAGAGCAATACAGCGGTGCAATAAAATGAAGATTCCAAAAGGATATTCGCATCCGGTAAGTATCGGCAGCGGATCGTTTTCCTCTGTCTATCGGGCTTATCAGAAAAACCTGGAACGTCATGTGGCCCTGAAGATAATTCCGCTGAAAAAGGTCAGTTGTGCAATGCAGGTGTACAGAGAGGCTCATAGTCTGAGCACGATGCGTCTGCCCTGCGTACCTCACATCTATGACATCCGAAGAAACGGTACATTCATCACCATTGTCATGGAATGGATCTACGGCATACCACTGTCCTTTCTTATCAGGCAATCATTATCACCTTCATCAAGAATGGCAGTTGCCGGTGATATCATTCATGCCATGGCAATTCTCCACTCGGCAAATGTTATCCATGGTGATGTGAAACCTGATAATGTGATAATAACTCCTGAACGTGGAGCGGTATTAGTTGATTTTGGATTCTCATTTACAGCGCCATCCAATGGCAGCAGATCGAAGAATGCTTTGCAGGGGACTCCGAGGTATATGGCCCCTGAGCTGTGGGCTGAAAACAGAAATGCTGATCATAAAAAAACTGATCTTTATGCATTGGGTATACTTTTAAGAGAACTGCTGAACACAGAACTCCCTGAAATAGCAATACCTCTGTTTAATGCCAACCCTTCAGTCCGGCCAGATGATTGTGTCTCATTTGAGCAGGATTGGCTTAAACATATCACTATCAGTAAAAATGGACTTGTACAAAAAGAGATTTCCAACCTCGCGGCTGCTTTTACTTCAAAAATGCTTTTTGACGGTACAAATGAGTTATATGCAAAAAACCGCAAAGAGGAGGCGTATGCACTGCTTACCGAATCCCTGGATATATGGCCGGAAAATCCGGCAGCACTGGAATTTCTTAATCGTCATTTTTCGCTTCCGCTGCCACAAGGGAACAGAAAAAAGGTTTTAATCCGGTTCGCTCTGGCATGTACTGCGGCTGTTGCACTTCTCTGCGCATATCTGATTGGTGCACATTCCACAATGAAACAATCAGTCAAAGAAGGAAACTTGTTTTCATATGAAGCAAACGACCGGCAAGGAACATTCTTACTGATTCGTGGCAGTAGCAGGCGTTTACCACAGATACCGGTTATCTTAAGGGATGTCTCAGATAAGGGAGATGTTTCGGGTACCCTTTCTGTCATAACATCAGGTATCAACGGCAGACTTTATATCGATGGTCAACAGATGGTTCCAATTAATGGAAACCGCTTTTCCGGTATTTTATCTTCAGGAACACACCGTATTGAGATGTATGATTCGATTCAGAAAAGGCGGTATGGTGAAACGATCGATTTGTTACCATTCAGTACAAAAACGGTTTCTCTGAAAAGGTTTGTAAATGAATAACAATGGAACAATTCCATCTCTGGTCAGGCAGTCAGATAACTTTGTGCATCAGTTGTATGATCGACTGACAACCATAGGATCTTCACCTCAATGTAAAATCATAATTGCAGGTGCAAATTTTCCTGCACATATTGCACACATTATTTTTTCAGCTGGTACTTACTCGATCACTGCCATATCACGTACGCCGCCGGTATATCTTAACGGTGTGCAGTTGCTCAAGCAATTCGCGCTTAATGATGGAGACAGTATTGAGATTGCCGGAGAGGTTTGGAAATTTTCAAACGGTTTTTCTGATGGCTGTTCAGAATCACGGGATGAACTATCGCCAATGCGGCGCTTTATAGGTGCATTATCCCGTTTTTCAAGAACTGGTGACAGTGATGCCAGATTTGAGTTGCTTGCCGGAGTAGCTCAGCTTATTGGCTCTGATGGAGCACGTCTGGTGGTGGAGGAAGAACCGGATAATTTTACCACTATCGCCAGATATCCTCAAAGCAGCGGATTGGACCGTTTTTCTCAACGTGCCATAATCTGGGCAAAGCAGCAGGGTGTAACTGTGCTCATGCAAGATACTGACTGGGAATCATCCAGAGACTCCAAAGGATCTCTTGAGTTAAACAGAATAGGATCTGTTCTCTGCAGACCAATTTACGAAGGAAATGTTGCACGCGGATATTTATATCTGGACAGACAACTGGATAAATCTGCATTTACAGAAAACGAAAGGCTGCTGCTTGATGATGTAGGGCCGGTATTCGGTGATCTTCTTGTACTCTACGAGAAATCAAACAGGCAGCAGGAGACAATCGCCCGTCTTCAGGAAAACCTTAAATGTCATGATACATCGATTATTTTTGATTGTGAAGCGATGCGACAAGCCATAGAACTGGCATTGAAGTTTGCGTCAACCGATTCCACTGTGCTGCTTAATGGGGAAACCGGTACCGGTAAAGAGCTTTTTGCCAGATTTATTCATCAACATTCAAACCGGGCCCAAAAAGATTTCTGTGCGATCAATTGCGGTGCTTTGCCTGAAAACCTCATTGAATCTGAGCTGTTCGGACATGAAAAGGGTGCATTTACAGGTGCACATCAGAGGAAAAAAGGGCTCTTTGAACGGGCTCAGGGTGGAACTGTATTTCTTGATGAGATCGGTGAGATGCCACTGAATTTACAGGTTAAACTTCTGCGAGTACTGCAGGAAGCAGAAATTGTTCCATTGGGTTCTACCGCTACACTAAAGGTGGATGTAAGGGTGATTGCGGCTACCAATAAAGATCTCTGGCAGCAAGTCAGGAATGGTAATTTCCGTGAAGATCTGTTTTACCGGCTCAATGTGCTTGCCGTTTCGGTTCCTCCATTAAGGCAGCGACACCGTGATGTGCTGCTTCTTGCCGATTTTTTCATGAAAAAATATACCGCCCGTTTTGGTATTCCGGAAAAAATGCTTTCGCTTTCCGCACAGGCAAAACTGCTCAAACATTGCTGGCCTGGTAATATCCGTCAACTCGAAAATGTGTTACAAAAAGCACTGCTGATTTCAAAAGGCAGCATGATTCTGGATACTGATCTCGAACTGCCGGAAATTGCAGGTTGTGATTCAGAAGAAAAAAGATCAGAAACTTCCGATAATGAACATCTCACCCTCAAGGATGCAAAGGCTGCCGCAGAAAAAAGATGTGTCCAGGATGCACTTCTCAGAGCTAACGGTAATATCACAATCGCAGCAAGACTGTTGGATACAGACCGTAAATGGTTGACTAAATTAATGAAAATTCATGGCGTCAGCGCAACCAATACCAATACCAAATAAATCACAAAGCACAAATCGGAAATAATCGGAAACAATCAGAAACAATCGGAAACAATCGGAAACAAATCAGAAATAATCAGAAATAGTAGGAAATAAATAGGAAATAATAGGAAATAAATAGGAAATAAATAGGAAATTAAAGCATATAAGTCTTTTCACTGTTTGGAATTACTATTATTCCGGTAATTAAATGTTACCCATATTTTTAGATCATAATCGAACAATAAGTTTTCATTTACGCTCATACTGAGCCTGTCCTGAGCGTGTCGAAGGGCTCCTTGTCGAAGTATGAGCTTGCAATTTGTACCGCCCTCCTTCGATACGCCCTTCGGGGACTCAGGTCTACTCAGGATGAGTGGCGGTCATTTTCGTTTTTTCTGAATCAATTTGTCCTCATACTGAGCCTGACCTGAGCTTGTCGAAAGGTTCATAGTCGGAGTATGAGCACGCAACTTACGCTCATACTGAACACCCAGTCGAAGTATGAGCATGCAACTTACGCTCATACTGAGCCTGTCCTGAGCTTGTCGAAGGTCTCCTTGTCGAAGTATGAGCTTACATCCATACTACAACAAATCTTTTTTTTCTGTTTTTCGACTTAATTGTGATATCATTTCCCAGTCATTACAAATTAATGCCTCTTTCTTTTTCCTACTCCAACCTTTTATCTTTCGTTCCGCAGCAAAAGCATCATCCCTTGTTGAAAATTCTTTCTTGTACACTAATTCAACAGGTCGCCGGTTTTTTGTATACCCTTCATAATGCCCGGTTTTATGTTGAGTTATTCGAAGTAAAATATCATCTGTATGGCCAGTATAATATGAGCCATCA
>DATAMG010000060.1:0-10557 GCA_036260705.1 Chitinispirillaceae bacterium
GAAGATTTGCATGTTCATAAAGATGGTGACAAAATTCATGAACTGGCATTACAGATGGGTGTGAATATTATCTACTGGTTTCTAAACCAATGAATACTGACTTTTTAGCAATAAAAAAATATGTCGCCAGGATCAGAAGACGATTAATAGGGTTGAGAATAATTCATGGATTTGCACCTGTCATATTTTCATTTTTATTTGTCTCGACAGTTTTAAATATATGCTTCGCGTTATATCCGTGGATTCTTTTGCCCCTGATGTGGGATATATTAACCATATCTACTTTGATTTTCTTAGTGTGGTGGCTGGTAGATTCAACCTTAATTCATGCACCTGATTGTCACCAAGTTGCATCAAACATTGAAAAAAAATCAAATTGTGTTCACCCTTTGATATCAATTTCACTTGAATTGTACAAGACCGGGCAGGTAAACTCATTTGTTGAACGCTCGTTCAGTATTGCTGCAAAACAGATTACCGGATTATCACCGGTTTCTTTTAAAATGCCGATTACTTTATGGCCAAGTTTGATTTTAATACCGGTCTGGATTTTATCGATTAATCAACTGGATCCATCGATGACTCAATTCTGGAATGTGCCATTTCAGTCAATTAACTCTTCTGGTGCAACAGTGACTCCTGGTACTGTAAAAATTGCCAGAAACGATTCCATTACATTGAAATTTCATCCAAATCATTTCAGATTACCTTCTTGTAAGGTTGTTATGAATAAATTGAATGAAAAAAGTTCTGATAAAATTCACTTGCGGGCAGATAGTTCTTCTTTATTCAGTTTGACTATAGATAGTGTAAAGCAGACTTTTGTTTATCAGTTCATTTATGGTGGAAAACCGTTTAAGCCTGAAACTGTAATCGTTGTGCCACCACCTTCTCTTTACAGCTTACAAGTAAAATTAACTCCTCCATCCTATATTGGAGATTCAGTTTCAGTTTTACCGGAAGGAGAGGGTGATTTTAAAGTCTATGCCGGTACAAAAGTAAATTTTATACTTGAATCCGAAGAACTTTCCAGAGCCTTCTTTATAACTGGTAATGATTCGATCAGTATGAGTGTTGATGGAAATCGTGCAAAAGGTGAAATTATCGTACAGAAATCGATCGATTATTGTTTTGGGCTTGTAGATTCGCGAAATCAGAGAAACGACTCTCTTCCCAGGTTTCACATAGATATTATTTCCGATGAATTACCACTGGTTCATTTTCTTAAACCCGGATTTAATACAGAACTGAAAATTGAACAGGTAGAGACATTGTGGGTTCAGGGTATCGATGATATCGGAATACGTTCCTTAGAGCTTGTCAGTTGCCGTAACGGGCAATGTGAGGATAGCAAGTCTGTCCGGGATATTTCTCCGGAAGGGAACCCGCTTAATACCATAAAACAAGTTATATGGAACCTTAATGAATACTCTCTCTATCCGGGGGATACACTTTTTTATTGGGCAAAAATCCGTGACAATCGACCTTTTTCGCCTCCCGGAATTAACAATAGTGACACTTTCTGGTTTAGGGTTCCAGGTTTTGAGGAGATACACCGATCCATAGTTGAACAGGAAAATTATGCAGAAGAAAAAATAGAAGGAGTACGGGAAAAGCAGGAAAATCTGAGGGAAATGCTGGAGAATCTGGTCAAGTCGGCAGGTGGTTCAGAGCAATTATCCTGGGATCAGAAACAGATCATAGAGGACGTCGAGAAGACAATTCAGGCACAATCGGATTCCTTGCAAAATGCATTGAAGTCGCTGGAAGAGAATGTAGAAAAATTGAAGCAACAGGGAAGTATAGGTGAAGAAATCAGTGAAAAAATGGAGCAGATTCAAAAGGAGCTCCGGGATTTGATAAAGCAATTTGGTGACAGCCTGATGCCTGACTTTAAAAAAGATAATCCGGTGAGCTTCGATGAGATGCGGGATGCTATTGAAAATCTCCAGAAAATGTTACCTGAACTTGATGAAAGACTGGATAATACCTTACAGTTTCTTGAAATGCTTCGTAAGGACCGGGAATTGGCTTCCATGGCAATGAGAGCAGAAAAACTGGCTCAGGAACAGAAATCCATTGCAGATCAAACCCAATCATTGCGAACGATGGAACAACAGAGGAATCTTCTTTCCAGAGTAGAAAAATTCAGTAATGACCTGAAAAAAAATCATTCTTCAGAAAAAGAGCTTTCTACCATCTCTGAGCAGATTGATAATTTGAGAGATCAAATGCAGTCAAGCTTGTCAAATAAGCAGAACGCTTCGGAAGAGCAGATGAATCAAATGAGTGGCAGTCTGCTTTCTGCTTCTCAGCAGCTTCGTAACATGATGAGCGCTACTAAAGCAAAACAGATGCAGGCCGAGCAGAAAATGATGATGGAAATGGCCAGCGATGCCCTGAATCTCAGCGATTGGCAGGAACTGATAATCGGAGATATTGACCGTAAGGATAGAAAAAAGGTAGCCATAAAACAACAGGCTTTAAATAATGCTCTAAAAAAGGTCGCAATGAAAATTGATAGCCTGAAATCGATTCCACCAATGATTAAAAATAATATAAGTAAAGAATTCTCAAATACTCTCAATAGATCAGATGAGGCAGTTCAGGCATTGAAGGATAATAATGTTGCATGGGCAATGCGAGAAAACAAAACCGCCCTTAATTCTCTGGCTAACACGCTTATCAAAACGATTAAGAATGTGAAACAACAGTGTCAGGGCAGCAGTTGTGGTAGTGGAATTATGGATGCATTAAGAAATCTTTCAGGAAAACAGGCATCTATCAATGCTGCAACTGCGGATCTGCTCAAGTCTCTTATGAATGGATCCAATGGAAATGCTCAGGAGCAGTCCGGTGGCCAGGGACAGGAATATGCCCGTAAAGCTGCTCAACAGGCACAAAAAGCATTAGCTGATGAGTTGAGAAAACTGGCTGAAAAATATGGAAAAGAGTATGGTGATCCTATGGCTGGTAGAGTTGAACAGCTGGAAAAAGAGGCACAGAGGCTGGCAAAAATGCTTGAACAACCTCAACCTGAAATCTCAAAACACCAGGATCGTTTTCTCTCGAGAATGCTTCAGGCAACCCTCTCCATGCATCGTCAGGATGAAGGAAAAGAGGAACGGAAATCGAAATCTGCCGAAACTGTTTTCACTGTAGATAAAAGTACAAACCAAAAACCTGTTCTGGATGATCCTGATACATTTTATCTGCTCAGGCGTAAAGCTCTTATGGGAAATTTTCCGGAAAGTTACCGCGAGGCAGTCAAAGCGTATTTTGATTCACTGGAAGTACTTTTTTTGAATAAATAGCAGTGGACATTATCAGAAAAGAAAAAACTGATTTGTGCAAAAATGGATGAAATTGCCGTTTTCTGGGTGATTTCCTCATTTTTTCATACTTACCCCAGAGGTGATTTTATGAAAAGTAAAAAGTTATCTCTGGGGTACTGGTCAGAAAAAAACAGGCAATCACTCCAGATTTGAGCAGGTCCTTTGCCGATTAAAAGAGTAATCCCAATCTGAATTGCAAACTACCAGGGTGACCTTTTGGAAGCTTATCCAGAAGAACTGCTGCTTTAAACTGCGTACTCAACTGGACTGTGGAACTCCTGAAAAAAAGAATGCCTATTGAAGTGCCCACAGAAAATCCGAATGCATTTTTCTGATAACCACGGGCATATGCAAGTCCAATATCTGCACCGGCATAAGGAGAGATATCGGTCTTCAAAGGGTAATAGTTTGAACTTATACTGATACCTAAGAAATGGGAATTCTCCAGATTTGATGTGAACTCTCCAATAAAACCTAAACCCGTATAGTCATTAAGCATCCAGAACTTGCCACCATAAAGATTGTAAGCGAGTTTGTCGTTGCCAAATCGCCTCATGTTAGCCGGGCCGAATCCTACTGTTGTAAAGGAAACTGCCGGTACTTTTGCAATGATGCTTCTGTTTGCCGGTGTATCATTGGAAGTTGTTTGCTTTTTTTCGATGAGCAGGTATTGATCTGCTTTATTTTGTCCGGACCTGGAAAAATAAGAGAAACTGCTGGAAAAAACAGCGGACAAGAGAAATACAATAATAGCCGGTTTGACATTGGACATTATTAATCCTTGTTAAAGATTACAGAATTATCCGATTATCAGTTTATTGGTAAGATCAGTAACTCCTCTGGTGTATTTAGCTGCATTATGTGCAGATGTATAAGCATGCCAGTCCGGTACTCTTCCCTGAATAGTTACTCTTCCACCATCCACTGTAACACTGATTTTTTGAATATCAATATTTGAAATTCTTTGGATTGCAGACAGAATGTCCGCCGAAATTGCTTGATCATAAGGTGAGTTGGTTGGAACAACCGAAAGGGTACTTACTACATCTCTGACTCCCGGTACATCGAATACAATCTCCTCGGTTTGCATTTTCTTCCAGAACTCATCAACTGCGCCACCCAGATATACAATACCCTTGTTAACTGTTATTTTCACAGTATTGATATTGATTGCAGGGTTAAGGGTTATAACACTTTGTATATTCCATAAAATCTGTTCATCATTATAGTCCTGATCGGTCTTATCTGGAATGATTTTCAGATGATTGTGTACCTCTGCAACACCATTGACACTCAAAGCATCGGTATAAGCAGCAGCTTTTTGCATATACGAACTTACATTGCCTGTTAAAATGACTGTGTGCTCTTTCACCTCTACAGAAATGCTGGTACAATTTACGCGGCTGTCCCATTCAAGCTGTTTTATGATATCATTTCGGATCTGTTCGCCTGTACGCATTTAAGAAATCTCCTTTTTTGGTATTTGGCCGGGTGGTTCAATACAGTTTTTCTGTTTTTTAATCAGATCTTCCTTGAGTTTCCAGAGATTGTCACTGAGCGAGACATGGTAACTGTGCGGGTTTATAAGACGCTTGACACCAGGTTCAAGGGCTGCCAGATCTCTTTCTCTTATCTGTCGAAGTTGATCGACCGATGGAAAGGTATAGCAAAGTTTACCATCTTTAATTATATCTGTAAATAGTGGTTCGATCGATGAAATATCTGTTTTACCGACTATCCGGTTAAGATCTGATTCGAATGGGTGTTGCAGAAAAACCTGATGCCATTCAACAGGATTTTCGTAATGAAGCGAGATAAGATCTGCAGTTGCCAGTTTTCTGGTATCGTAAATACGCCAGAGTTGTTTGTTACCTGGAATTGTCGCTTTTTGTGCCGAATCTGATATTTTCAAAGCAGGAACCCATGTATCATCATTTTTGACTGCGGTCAATTTGTAAACGCCATCTAATGCGCTTCTTCCTTGTGAAGTAATGAGATTGGTTCCCACACCATAAATAAGACGGCTAATTACTTTTTGAGGATCAACACCATAGTGCGGGGCTTCATCGCTTATTTGCCGTACGATTTGAAGCAACACCATTTCATCTATATTATTGGATAAAACTATTACAGTGTCATCAAATCCCGCATTGTCAAGCATAGCAGATCCTTGAATAGCCAGATATGCCAGATCTCCTGAGTCAAGTCTTATACCCACTGGATGGTGCCCTTTACGGCGTAGCATTTCAAATACTTTTATGGCATTTGGAATTCCACTTTCCAGTGTATTAATTGTATCAACCAAAAGAAGGCAATCATCCGGATATGCTTTGGCGTAAGCCATAAAAGCACCTAATTCACCTTCACCCAATGCCATAAAGACCTGAACCATACTGTGCGCATGGGTTCCTTTAGGCGCAAATCCTAATTTGCAGGACATACCTGTATTTGAGGAAAAATCAGCACCTCCTATCAGTGCGGCCCGTGTCCCTGCATTAGCACCGGTATTATGAGCTCTTCGTAAGCCAAACTCGATCAAAGGGCGCCCCTCACCAGCCTCTTTGATTCGTGATGCTTTGGTTGCTATGAGTATCTGATAATTAAGGTTGTTAAGTAATGCCGTCTCCAGTATCTGCACAACAAGCAGTTCACCCTGAATAATAAGTAATGGTTCGTGAGCATGTATAACCCGCCCTTCAGAAATTGCCCGTAAATCGATTTTGTCAAAGACTGATAAGCCTTTCAAATAATCAAGGAAGTCCGGCTTAAATACCGGTTCTCCGGAACTGCTGTGCTGATCAGCTAAAGATTTGATTGAACTATCAGTAAATGAGACATTTTTCATCCAGCTGATAAACCATTCCAGCCCCGCATTAATACAGTAACCGGCCTGATGTCCACCATAATCAGGATAATTACGAAAGAAGTAATCAAACTGAACCCTTCTGGTATGAATACCCTCATGAAAATAAAGCTGTGCCATGGTGAACTGATAATAATCGGTGAAGAGAATTCCCTCACTTATGTCTATTGATTTGCCCATAGTATGTGATCAAATCTATGATCTCCCCTCATCTCCAGGAAAACGAGGTCGGGGATCAGGTGAACTTTCAGGGTAATTCCGGTATCCCGGATACTCCCGTTCGGCTGCAATTTCACGGTGATGCTTTACCAGTTCAAGCATTTCTTTCAAGCGCTGATCTACTTTCCAGTGGAAAGAATTTTCCTCTTCTATGGAACCTGCTGGTACACCACTCAATAATTCGAGTGCCTCGTTGACATTTTTTACTGCCCAGATATGAAATCTACGGTCATGAATTGCATCGATAAGTTCTCTGCGAAGGACAAGATTTCTAATATTGGAAGCTGGAATACAGACTCCCTGGTTACCATCAAGCCCCATTAATTTGCAGGTATCATAAAAGCCTTCCACTTTCTGGGTAATCCCTCCTACAGCCTGGATTTGACCCATCTGATTGACAGAACCGGTAACGGCAATATCCTGACGAAGCGGGATGCGGGCAAACGCACTCAGAAGACAAAGCAGCTCTGCAATGGTGGCACTGTCTCCCTCAACAGGCCCATAACTTTGTTCCATGGCAATGCTGGCCGATAGAGATAACGGATGCTTTTGGGCATAAACGCTTCGTAAATACCCCTCTAAAATCAGCATGGCTTTATCGTAGCTGCTGCCGCTGAGACGGCTCTCTCTTTCAATATTTATTATACCGGCAGCTCCAGTGCCTACGCTTACAGTTATCCTGGATGGCCTTCCAAACTCATAATCGCCTAATTGAATAATGCTAAGCCCGTTGATCTGTCCAATTACCGAACCGCTGATCGAAATGATAAGTGTGCCTTTTGCGATATACTCTCTCATTTGTTCAGCAATGAGATTTGACCGGTATAACTTTTCTTCAAGCGCAGTCCTGACATGTTCAACCTGCACGACAGCTGCATTACTTTTATGCGCCCAATAACTTGATTCTCTGGCCAGATCAGCAAGTCTGCTGAACTGGGAGGTAATTTTCTCCTTATCTCCTGTAAACCTTGCCCCCGTCTTTATCAGCTCTGCAACGGCATGGGGTGAAAAAGGTTTGACATTATCAGTCTTACTGAGTTTTTGGACAAATCTGGCCATCACAGTTTCAATATCTTCTTTGACATCCAGTTCCGGAGAAAAATCAGCTTTAACTTTAAATAATTCCCTGAAATCTTCATCGTAAAGCTGTAAAAGATGATAAAGAAGTGGATTACCAACCACCAGCAGTTTCACTTTGAGCGGAATTGGCTCCGGTCGAAGCGATGAAGTAGCAAATACACCAAAAGGATCATACATGTGATACTCCAGTTCACCACTTTTCAGAGTTCGCTTGAGCTCTTTCCATACCAGAGGCTCCGTAAGAGCCTCCATGAGGTTAAAAACCAGATACCCACCGTTAGACCTCAAAAGGCTGCCGGATTTAATATTGCGGAAATTAGTGAATAGACGACCGGTTCGGTCAAAAGTACCGAAAATAGTTCCAAAAAGATTTTTATAATTGGGTGATTCCTCAAATACTACTGGTGCTCCCCTGGATTCACTATTATCTACTACCACATTTATACTGTATTGCTGTAAAAAATCCTCGGCAGTGGGTGGTGCTCCTCCCAGCATGGATGCCAATGATTGTTGCTGAGAGCCATCCTGCTCTCTGAAATTGTTCAGATTATCTATCATATGTTCTTTAACTTTTGAAAACCAGAACCCTAACTTTTCGCTTTTGTAGTGAGATGAAATCTCATTAATGGCTGGATCGATAAGCCTTGAGGCGAAATTGCGCTCAATCTGACGAACCTCATCCCGCAGTTTATTGCCAATTTCCCGCTGTTGATTGATGGCCGAACTAACCAACTGTCCCAGTTCAGTTTGATTTCTGCTGATCACCTCTTTCTCAGCATCAGTAAGAGAATCAAATTCTTCAGCACTCATTGGATGCTCTCCCTTTTTGGGGATCATCAGAATCCTTCCATCTGGCATTTCCTGAATGATAAGGTTTTTTTCCGATGCCAACTGCTCCATTTTGGAAAATGCTATTTTACTCTGATTTTCATATTCCATATTAAGTCGTTGTTTTTCTTTGCTGAAATCCTCCTGACGAAACGCCCTGGGGACTTCATCTCTGAGTCGGTTTAAAAGGTCCTCCATCTCTTTTTTGAGCTTTTTTCCATGTCCTGATTCCAAAGAGATGGAAAGCGGGCGGTCTTCCTGCCCGATATTATTGACATAAATCCAGTCTTCGGGAGTTGATTCATTGGCTGCTATTTCTGAAACCATTTTCTGGATTAATGCCTTTTTACCCATACCACTATTGCCGGAAAGATAGATATTGTATCCGATGTCTTTTATTCCCAAGCCAAGCTCCAGAGCTTTAACTGCCCTTGGTTGACCAATGATTTCCTCCAGCGCACTAAGTTCCGCAGTGGAGTCAAACTCAAGTCTGCTGAAGTCGATGGCCAGTTCTGTTTGTTGTGCAGTCAATTCCAGACGATTTTCTATTTCTTGCATGATAACCCCATAATTAATTTCTGATTTCAGATTTGTGAATTAATATGTGTAAATTAAAGATTTGTGATTTGATATTTGTTACTTTTTTTTTGGAAGCACAACTTCATAAACGCCATTTTTAAACTGCATCTGAGCTTTGTTTACATCACAGGGTGAGGGAAGATGTATTGTGCGGCAGAAACGACCGCTAGCCCTCTCTGTCATCAGCTGTTTACCTTTGGATAAAGATATCATGGTTTCTCTGTTGCCGCAGATTGTTACATTGTACTGCTCAGCTTCAACCTTGACCTGTGATGGATCCATGCCCGGAAGATCAGCCAATACCAGAAAAGCATCTTCGGTTTCCAGAAAATCTATAGCCGGAACCCAGGATTTGATGCCAGCCCAACGGGTGTGAATAAGTTCCGAAAATGCATCCTCAATCTCCTTTTGTAAGGAATCGACTCTTCGAATAGCTTTACCCGCATCAGACATTTTTAACCCCTTTCTATCTCCATTCGCCTTTGAAAAGAGGTTCAACCGGATACTTTTCTCTTTGTAGTTTTAAATCACTAAAGATATCAGCAGTTTTTGATGAATCCGCTAATGGATGTAATTTGGGCTTGATCTGCTTGATATTAAAATCGGGTTCTTTAAAGATTGCCAATCTTGAATTTTCGTAATTAAGAAGCCTGGGCAGATTGTCGTAAAGTATACGCTGATCTTTCATTTGTGTTTTCAAGTCTTCCGGAAAATGGGGGCGTCGCTCTGAATTCATCGCCTGTGCACCACTTTCCAGATATGGATTATATATTCCAATAGTAAAAGCTCCGTCAGAGCCGATATTCAAAGCTTCCTTTACTTTACCATCTAATCGCGGTAATTCTAAAATGTAAATGAGGTGTGCACGGTTTTCTTGAAAAAGAATTGTATACACGCCCTCTCCGCAAGGTCGGGCAGCAGCCTTTTTCACCTGCGGAACACCCAATATCTGTTGATGTCTCTGTTGCAGTTCATGAATAATAACCGACTGTTTATCATCTACTTTTTGAACAATGCCGTTAGTCATATTGAAATGATCATCAGTCCGGGGCAGTGCGGCAGCATTAAGTGAAATTAAACGGAAGTGTTTGGTGTCAAAGGGATGCAGAATGAGACTTATGTGTTCTACCTCTTCGAAGGTTTGTGCTTCTGTTGATTTGGGATAGTAAAAGAAATAGATATGCCCATCCTCAACTCCCAGAAAATTCTCTCTGATAGCTTCCCGGTCTTCTATACGCATGAATATCTCCTTCTCAAGTAACACTCACACTAGACTGTGAACACAAATTCTGTTACTGAAATTACTTACAGTTATAGCAAATAAAACTCCATAGTGATACTGGTGCGGCAATTCAATTGCTCTTTAGTTTCCCTGAATCTATTTATTTCTTTTTACGAAGACAGGTAAAATGGAATTTAAAGATTATTATCAAATACTCGGTGTCAACCGCAATGCTACTCAGGAGCAGATAAAAAAAGCCTTTCGAAAACTGGCCGTAAAATTTCATCCAGATAAAAATCCCGGAAATAAGCAGGCTGAAGCCAAATTCAAAGAAATAACCGAGGCCAATGAAGTTTTAGGTGATCCTGAAAAAAGAAAACGCTACGACCAGCTGGGGGAGAACTGGAATCAGGCTAAAGGAGAAACCTATG
>DATAMG010000073.1:0-52695 GCA_036260705.1 Chitinispirillaceae bacterium
TGAAGGGTCTGTTCATGGAAATGACCACTTCCCTGTTCAATTCAGGACCTTTAACCCTGACCCGACTATTATAGCTTTTTGCGGTCTTAGTGCCAGGATGCTCCTCTTTGGTAAACTTTATCAGTTCGATCTCAACCGGAATAATTTCACGAATGATAATCATGTCCCATCCACCGGTAACCAATCTTTACGAAACATTCGTTTTCACTGCCTGGGCAGCGGTCATAATTGGAATCGTTCTGGAATGGATTAAGTTGGGATCAGTTGGCACAATCACTGCTGCTGTAACTGGATTTCTTTTTCTTCATATTGCCGGAAAATATGCACGTGATGGTGACACAATGGGAATGCTGATAGCTGTACTGAATTCATCATTCTGGTTGACCACTCATATAGTGACTATTTCACTGGGATATGCTGGTTATATCGGTGCCGGACTGGTTGGTCACATTTATCTGGTTTATAAAATGGTCAAAGCAGATGATACAGTACAGTTGCAGAAATTATCCAAGGCGGTGAACGGGATTTTTTATTTTGGACTGTTGTTTACCGTAATTGGAACCATGTTTGGAGGAATGTGGGCCGATCAGGCCTGGGGAAGGTTCTGGGGATGGGATCCCAAGGAAAATGGTGCTCTGTTGCTTATTTTATGGGGTTTGATTGTACTACATTCAAAATCGGGTGGCTTGATAAAAGATACTGGCGCGTCATTTGGTGCAGTAATCGGAACTGTGCTGGTTATGAGTGCCTGGATAGGGGTAAATCTTCTTGGGGTAGGTCTCCATTCATACGGATTCACTGCCTCTGGAGCTCTGACTTTATTTGCATATATCTGCGCAGAGGCAGTCTTTTTACTGGCATCAGGTATCGTCCTTTCATTGAAAAAATCTAATTGAATATTACAAATATCTGTTAAGTAATCAGTAGTCTATGACCAGAGGGCAGAAATCCAAGTGCATATACCAAGTACTTTGGGCATAGAAGAGGCAGATACATTTTGACTACCACATCTGAAAACCCAGTGTTTACAGTAAATCACTTGTCCTGAAAGGACAATCTCTTTATAACCCGGCATTTCAATGCCTGGGGACACGATGTACACGGGAGAGAGTGTAAGATCGGAGCGGCAGTGTTCAGAAGTCAGAAGTCAGTGTTCAGAAGTCAGAAGTCAGAAGTCAGTAGTCAGAAGTCAGTAATCAGTAATCTGATAATCTAAAATCGATAATCAGTAATCTGAAATTATAATGTGTTACTCCCAGAAATTTTTCATCTTGTTTCTGATGTCTGTTTGAAGCTGAACCGGATCTACTATCTGCTCATTTTCAGTTTCGACAGGCGCGATTTTTTCCATAGTTTCCAATACATCTGCATTGAAGAATCTGCTGCATTGAGAGTAGCTGTGACGGTCAGAAAAACCCTGAGGGCGTGAATAAAAACGGAGCGGCCAACTGACATAGAGGTAATTTTTCGCTCTGGTCATGGCTACGTAAGTCAATCGCAATTCTTCTTCAAGCTCATCATCGGATTCTGTTGACATGTCGGATGGGATACATCCATCAGCAGCATGAATAAGGTATACAGTATCCCATTCACATCCCTTTGCAGAGTGAATTGTGGATAAGACAAGGTGATCTTCATCTTTTTTGGGCTTTCCTGCGAAGTCACTGGTGGCGCTTGGCGGATCAAGAATTAAATCAGTTAAAAATTGTGATCTGGAGCGATATTCTGATGCCAGCTCTATCAAATGTTGAAGATCGTTGCTGCGTGGCTGAGGATTTTCGTAATTGTTTTCCAGTATTGGCAGGTAAAAATTATTAATGAGTTCGAGCTGACTGGACAGTGGTCTATCCTTATCTGATGTATCTAACAGCAGTTTTCTGAATCTAAGAAGTTCCATTAAAATGTTTTTAGCAACAGCTGCGGTACTGAGAGAATCGATGGAGAAATTATGAGAGCTGTAATGCTGATAAATTGCCGAGGCGGTAGCAGGACCAACTCCTTCGAAAAGTTTAAGAATTCTAAACCAGGCAATTTCATCTTTGGGGTTTTCCAGAATTCTTATAATACTCAGGAAATCTTTTAGATGGGCAGAATCCAGGAACTTAAGTCCGCCATGTTTATGAAAAGGAATTTCTTTTTTAATCAATGCAAGTTCAAGTGATGCAGAATGGGAACTGGACCTGAAAAGTACAGCCTGATCGTGAAGAGCTATACCCTGTTCGTAATGATTGAGAATTTTTTCAATAATAATCTCAGATTCATGTTGCTCATCACGACAGGTAATTATCTTTGGAATTTCGCCACCAACTCTGATAGTGAAAAGATTTTTGGTGAATCGTTGTTTTGCCTGTGAAATGAGGTGGTTGGTAGTCGTTAAAATCGGTAAAGTGGAGCGATAGTTCTGTTCGAGAGTAACAATATGAGTACCTGAGAAGAGGTCGGGAAATTGTAATATATTGTGAACCGTTGCAGCTCTGAAACTGTAGATACTTTGGGCATCATCACCTACCACCATGATATTGCGATTCTTTTGGCGCATTCGTAAAAGTATTTCGGATTGGCGGTTGTTGGTATCCTGATACTCATCAACCAGGATATGATCGAATCTTCCTGAAATTGAATCTAATGTAGCAGGATCTTCAAGCAGGTAATACCAATAAAGTAAAAGATCATCATAATCAAGAATATTCTGATTCTGTTTTGTATTAACATATTCTCTGAAAATTTCTTTAAGTTCCTTTTGCCAACGGTTGCACCAGGGGAAAAATTTTCTGATTATCATTTCCAGATCTTCACCTGAGTTCATCCGGCGCGAATAGATCGCCAACAGAGTTCCCTTACGGGGAAATCTGCCTTTCTGGGTATCGATTTTCTTATGGCGGATTACATCGAGCATGTCTTCTGCATCAGACTGATCAATGATAGTGAATTCCGGAGAAAGCCCGATGGATTTACTGTAAATTCTAAGTAATCTATTGGCTATGGCATGAAATGTACCACCCCAGACCTGTGATGTCAGTGTAGAATCGTTTCCAAGGGCCTGAGCGGCACGGTTGAGCATCTCTTTAGATGCACGGCGGGTAAAGGTAAGCAGTAAAATGCGTTCAGGGCTTACCCCGCGTGATATCAGATGTGCTACCCGGTATGCCAGTGTCTTGGTTTTTCCACTCCCTGCTCCAGCAATAACCATAAGGGGGCCTTCACCAAAGGTTACTGCTTCAAGTTGTCTGGGATTAAGCTCTTCAAGCCAATGTTGCTTCATTTTTTATCCTCTTTTTCATAAAATAGATTTCCCCTGTATTTGAAAGACAACAAAGCTGATAATTCCTTATTTTTCGGTTTAGCAATAAAAAATAACGACATAGAATCGATTCTCAACTGTGGATTTCGAATAAAACATCAAAAACTTTTTGAACGATCTGATTTTTCTGGTTCGTTTGTTGAATAGTTTTGAAAATCGGATAGTGGATTAGAAACCGGATAGTTAGGACTTTACTTCTTGAGATACGGAAATGTAAAATTATCAACTACATAGAGGAGAATTTCATTATGAAGACTGGTTTGATGATTACTGTAATAATCTTTATTACGGCTCAGATAGGTGCAGATCAACCGGTAATAACACCTGATGGAAAGAAAGTTGTGTTACTCAACAATGGTACCTGGAGATATGCTGAAGTATCAGACCTGGAGTTGTTTCAAAATTTAAACAAAGCCCCCCAACTTGCGGCAAAAGCATCTTCAGATCGAAAGAATGAAATCAAATCAGGTATTGTATCTGTTGATAAAAACCAATTGTCCTTAATAGATATTGTCAAAAATGATAATAATTATGATTTCAGAACTATTCGCTGGGGCATGAACAAGGCTCAAGTAGCCAAATCAGAAACTGCTAAACTGCTAAAAAATGACGGTGAAAATGTGAATTATGAATTGGAGTTTCTGGGTTATACCTGCCAGGTGGTATATGTTTTTCAAAAAGATCGCCTCATTAGGGCAGAACTGAAAATACTGCAGGACCATGTTGATCCAGCCCGATACTTCAAAGATTACGAAGATCTCAAAAAATATTTACAGCAGATATACGGGGCTTCTGTTTCTGATAAAAACGAATGGAAAAATGAGATGTACTCAGGTGATCCATCAAAATGGGGCTTTGCGGTTAGTATAGGTTTTCTAAGTTGTCGTACGGTATGGAAAGACAGTCGTACTATTGTTTCTCTCAATATTTCTGGAGGAAATCATCAGATTACCACAATCATTGAATATAGGGAAGCTTAAGATCTGTTATTCAGCAGTGAGCAGGCTAAGTTGGGTGAGATAATGTAACAGCTTTTGTGGTATTTAGATAAAGAATCTTGAGGGGCAGGCGTATTGGATTTTCTTAAAAAAAAATTTGCTTGTGTTTTGGGTTAGGTGATATATTAATGAGTACCAGCAATTACTATCCTACCTGCAAGGCCCTCTTGCAGTTGAGTGAAAAAGCGCCGGTGCAATGCCGGCACTCTTTTTAAATTTTATTGTTTTCTGTATTTTAGAGGTTCTTGCAAGTACAGGTTGTTACCAAGACAATCGATGGCTACTATAAGCGGAAATTCGGATATTCCTAATTTGTAAATAGCTTCCGGTCCTAAATCTTCATATAGGACAGGTTCACATTTTTTGATACACATAGACAGTAGTGCGCCAGCTCCTCCTACTGCAGCAAAATAAGTACACTGGTATTTTTTTAATGCCTCAATCACCGGATCACTTCGATTCCCTTTTCCGATAATTCCTGATAATCCACTTTCCTCAATAAGTTGAGGTGTGTACTTATCCATTCGAGAACTGGTAGTGGGGCCTGCGGATCCGATTACCTTACCAGGATGTGCAGGTGTGGGGCCGGTGTAATAGATTATTTGATTGTGTAAGTCAATTGGTAATCTTTCAGATTTTACCATAAGATCAAACAACCTTTTATGTGCTGCATCGCGTGCTGTAAAAATAGTGCCGCTTAAAAGGACTTGATCTCCGGCACGAAGTGTACTGGAGAGGTCTTTAGAGAATGGAGTTGAGATTTGTTTCATTGCAATCCTGATGGTTCAGATTATAACTGTTGCCTGCCGGGCAGCATGACAGTTAAGATTGACTGCTACTGGCAGTGATGCAATATGGCAGGGGTATGTTTCGATATGGACAGCCAGAGCGGTAGTTGTACCCCCAAGGCCTTGAGGACCGTTTCCACACATGTTGATTCTGTCAAGAATTTCTTTCTCTAATGAATCATAACGGGGGTCAGGATTGGAAGAACCTACAGGTCTGAGCAGTGCTTTTTTTGCCAGGCATGATACTTTATCTGCAGTTCCACCTATTCCCACACCTACAATGACCGGAGGGCATGGGTTTCCCCCTGCTCTGGTAACCGAATTGACCACAAAATCCATTACCCCTGCTTTAGCCTCAGATGGTTTGAGCATGGCAAGAGCACTCATATTTTCACAACCGCCACCTTTGGGAAGAATAGTTATGGATAGTTTGTCACCTGCGACTATATCCAGTGTTATTGCAGCCGGCGTATTATCACCTGTATTTTTTCTGTCAAAAAGCGGATCGTTTACAATGGAATTCCTGAGATATCCTTCACGGTAGCCCTTTTGTACTCCGCAATTTATGGCTTGGATAAGTGTACCGCCAGAAATGGTCAATTCTGATCCCATTGTGACAAAAAATACAGCAAACCCTGTATCCTGGCAAATCGGCAGATGCTGTGAAACTGCAAGGTTTGCGTTTTCAATGCACTGTTCAAGGATTTTTCTTCCGTTGGAAGACTGCTCAGTAAGTACAGATTTTTGTAACGAACTGAGCACATCTGCGGGAAGATGATATGCTGCCTGAATGCAGAGGTCATTTACCGCTTTGACAATGGTTTGAAAGTGAATTGTTCTCATATTCGGTTAGACACTGAAATCTTTTGTGAAAGCAGTTCAAGCTGTTTTCTATAATCAATCAGGTCGATTGGGTTACGTGCCACACCTGTTTCAATAGCGGCTTTGGCAACCGCGACACTTTCTTCAACCAGAACGCGAGGATCCAGCGGTTTGGGAATAATATAATCGGCTCCGAATGTGAGTGAGTTCAAACCATAAGCATTAAGGACTGATTGAGGGATATCTTTACTTTCAGCTAATGCGGCCAATGCATGTGTTGCAGCAATTTTCATCTGTTCATTGATAGTGGATGCACGGACATCCAGTGCGCCTCTGAAGATGAAAGGGAAGCCAAGGACATTGTTTACCTGGTTTGGAAAATCAGAGCGGCCGGTAGCCATGATAAGATCTTTTCTAACTGAAACTGCTTCATTATAACCAATTTCCGGATCTGGATTGGCCAATGCAAAAATAATGGGTTTATCGGCCATGGCTTTGACCATTTCAGTAGAAACCAGACCGCCAGTGCTTAGGCCTGCAAAAAGATCTGCGCCCTCCATGGCATCCATAAGGCTGCGTTTAGAAGTTTGTACAGCGAAAGGTTCCTTGTAGATATTCATCCCATCTTTGCGGCCCTTGAAAACTACTCCTTTACTGTCCACCAGTAGAAGGTTCGATTGTTTAACCCCAAGTTTTATATACAGTTTTGCGCAGGAAATAGCAGCAGCTCCTGCACCTGAGAATACTACTTTCAGCTCAGAAAGTGATTTGTCCTGTAATTTGGCGGCATTTAAAAGAGCAGCTCCTGAGATAATGGCAGTTCCATGTTGATCATCATGGAATACTGGAATGTTCATTTTCTTTTTCAACTCTTCTTCAATAATGAAACACTCTGGCGCCTTTATATCTTCTAAATTGATTCCTCCAAAGGTTGGTTCCAGACTGGAGATAATTTTAATAAGTTCCTGGGGATTTTTTTCATTTATTTCTATATCAAAAACATCGATATCTGCAAATCGTTTAAAAAGGATTCCTTTACCTTCCATTACAGGTTTTCCGGCAAGGGCTCCAATATCCCCCAGGCCTAAAACTGCAGTACCATTGGATATAACGCCGACCAGATTTCCTTTAGCAGTGTAACGATAAGCAGAATCAGGATCTTTTTCAATTTCACGACATGGTACTGCTACTCCTGGGGTATAAGCCAAAGAGAGGTCTTTCTGAGTCTGACAAGGCTTCGAGGAGATTACCTCTATTTTCCCTCTTCTGCCCAATTCATGATAATCGAGTGCATCCTTTTTCAACATAAAAATCTTTCGGTTAAATTGTGAGACAGTATAAGAAAATAGATCATAAAGTTCGTTTAAAAAAGTCCTAATATTGGTTTTTTCTGATTAAGCTGATAACAAAAAGGCGTTGTACTGAGATATTTCGTATAATTGTGAATTTGAGAGCATGTTCAAGGTCTTTAAGAAAAAATAAATTACCAGCTGGAAGCAACTTGGGGGATTGGGCAGTGGATGCAATGATCAAAAGTCACAAAATACCATCTCTGAAAGCCGATATTAAAAAATCACGTCTGGTTTAGTTTTGATAAAAATTGCCGATCTTGTAATGATTATTGCGATAAAATGGCCGAAAGATTCTTAAATGTGATTTTTTTTATGGACAAAAAGAAATTGAATAGGCAGAATGAATTCAGGAGCGGATCGTTGGAATCTGCAATCCTTAATGGTATTCGCTCTTCAGTGCATAAGTAAGCAATATTTTGTTGTAGCACTGTGTTTTTTTTATGTGTCGACTGTTATAATTTGGAAACTCAAGAGATGTAATTTCTACCTGATCTCGAACATTTAATAAAGGAGGTTCAGAAAAAAATATCTGGTAATAGTAATTTTATTATATTACCGTCAACCATGCATCAAAATCACATTCTTCTATGCTCTCCAAAGGAGGTAGGCACATGAATCTCAGATTACAGCTCAACTGCATTCTTCTGTGTGTAATACCTGCGGCTTCTCAGTATCTGGTCGATACAATGCTCAACATTACTTATATCCGTTCTATGACAATGATTGACGATGAGTTGTATCTTAATTCCAGAGACAGTGGAAATGCCGGATCTGTCAGTGTTGTCAAAAGCGGTGTGAAAACAAAATTATGGCCTGGTAATTATTCTGAGAACGGGCCCTTGAATTTTACCAAAATGAATGGATATGTCTATTATTGTTTTAATGATATGTCCACAAAAAATCCTGGTCCATTCTATAATTCACTCTGGCGAACTGATGGTGTATCAGTTTGTCAGAAAATTGTAAACGAACGAGTGGGTGAACCGGTAGCAATAGGTAACGACCTTTATTTTCGAAAGCATGATCCACTTACTGGATATGAGCTTTGGAAATATAATGAAGTGACTGGTCTGGAGCTGGTAACAAACATTGCAGCTGATTCTGATGATTCCTATCCAACCCGTATTACTGTCTTTAAAAACAAATTATTTTTTCACGCCTTTAACCCGACTTACGGTTTTGAGCTCTGGACATCTGATGGTACCGCTGCAGGAACCTTTTTATTGAAAGATATCTGGCCGGGGCCACGTGAATCGGTTCAATCCTATGCAATGATAATTGATGGAATACAATTTGACTATCTCGAACCTGTCTATAAGTTTACTGAGTGCAATGGATACTTATATTTTCTAGCTGATGACAGTGTGCATGGGATGGAATTATGGCGCACAGACGGCACAACATCTGGAACCACTATGGTTAAGGATATTGTTGTAGGTAAAGGTGCCGCCTTCAACAAAATCAAATGGCAAGCAGCCCCTCTTTTCTGTGCTTTTAATAATGAACTTTATTTTATCCCTGATTATGGCCCTAATGGTAAAGAGCTTTGGAAAACCGATGGAACAGAAGCCGGAACTTACATGCTCAAGGATATCAATCCGGGTGCTGCCGATGCCGGGATAACCGAGCTTGAGGTCAATAACGGTTATCTTTACTTCGATGCAGATGACGGTACAAACGGGAAGGAACTCTGGCGTACTGATGGTACAACTGAAGGGACTGTTATGTTTATGGATTTTCAGCCCCAAATTGATATTGCTGTCAGCAGCAATCCCAGAGATCTTACTACTCATGTAGATGGTAAACTTTACTTTGTTTATAAATACACTGAAATGGACACCTTCTGCGATGATTTTGGCGTTTGTGTTCCTTATGGTATAGTTACCAGTTCACTATACCGTACAGATGGTACTGTCAGCGGAACTGAAAAGATATTTGATTTCCCTTACGATGAAAATAATGATTCCACTCACATGCTTACTTCTGCAAGTAAGGGATTGTATTTCAGAAGATGTGATGATGCAATAGAAAGGCTGTGCTGGTTACATACTGATGCCCCGCTTATTTTTACCAGTACTCCGGTAATTAACGCAATTACTGGCACTACTTATAATTATAATATCAGTGTTATTGATCCTGATAGTTTGCCCATCACTATTGAAGCAACAAATAAGCCTTCCTGGATGTCTTTTGTTGATAATGGAAATGGTACTGCACTTCTTACCGGTACACCTTCATCGACAGGCCTTTTCAATGTGGTTATAAGTGCTAAATCTCCCAGTTCAACCATACCGGTAATTCAATCCTTTACAGTAGAGGTCAAAAAGGAGAGCGTTGAGATTTTCCTGGAAGTCTATGCTTATGAGGAGCAGCGTTTTAATGCAAATCAATCCAATCCCAGGTTGTATATAACCAATACCGGAACTACAGCTGTATCTGATTTCAAGGTTGAATATTATTTCTTGGTGGAAGGTGGAAAGACACCTGTCCTGGAAAGATATTACACTGGAGGTTGCTCTGTCTCCCTGGTAAATGCAGGTGGAGGCAATTACAAGCTGGTATATGATTTTACCGGCCAAACTATTCAACCAGGTCAGACACTTCCAAATCCAGGTGGGGCTGTTGTTGGAATTCATTATACTGACTATTCATTATGGGATAAAACCAATGATTATTCCAATAATCTTTCACCGGTATTTATAGAAAACAATCGCATCTGTATCTATTCAAAATTGGGTGTACTGATTTATGGCATACCTCCTTCTTCTGCAAATATTCCTCCTGTTGCTGTGGCGGGAAAATCGTTTTCCGTTGCAGATGTCGGTGATGATGGGGAGAGCATTATGCTTGACGGTTCTTTTAGCTATGATCCTGATGGAACTATAATAAATTATGAGTGGTATATCAATGGTTTACTTACTGCAAAAGGAAAAACCGGTTCAGTAATTCTTTATCCGGGCGTTTATACAGTATGTCTGAAAGTAACTGATGATGACGGTGCTACATCAACTGATACTATCACTATTACAGTTTTGAATTCTGCCAGTGTTGTAACTTTCATTATAAGCCCAGACCCGGTTCCTTCAAACGTTCCGGTGGTTATCAGATATAATGTGCCAGCTGCACTGGATGGGGCAACAATCCGTTACACGATTCAGAGAAAATGGGACATTATAAGTGGAATGCTTACTGGAAATCAGGGAAATCATGTATACCGATTCTGGGAATGGAACAAATATTTCTTTGGTGGTTCCGGACCATGGGAGTTAAAAATTGAAGTAAACGGTTTACTTACTGTTGTAAAACAGATCCGTTTTACATATTAATTGATCGTGCACAGTTCCTGTATTGGCAGGTACTGTGCGCTCAATTGTGGTCTTTGGTAAATGAAAATGCATTATTGTTATTTTCCCTGCTCCTCTATCTTAAATTGAAATGGATTGTAGCTGTAGAATAACCGAATGCAGTGCCTGCAAAGCCCCCTTTATCTTCTCGAATTCCAATAAAGAAGGGTCGAAGTACGAGTGAACTTCTGACCCAATTTGAGCAGGATCTTTATAGTCCCGGTAAATGATTAATTTTTCTCTCATTGCCTTTATATATATTTTAAAACTCTGTGAAAAAATGCATTAAAGGGAGGCCTCATGTTAAAACGTTTAATCCTATTATGTATGGTTACTGTATTCAGTGTTTCTGCGCAATTTCATCCCTATAATTCACGTATGGAGTCTCTGGCAGAGACTTACATTATTGACGATATAAATGATGTAATCAGATATGCTGCATACATGAAAAACTATGAAAATGACCTTCAGGTTACATTTACCAGCCCCATTATAGGGATAAAATCGATTGAGGATAAGTTCAGGATTGGATTTATCGGCAACAGGGGATTGATGCTCAGCCAACAGGTGACTGAGAATTTTTACTCAACAGCTATCCCATTTGTTGACAGTGCAATTCAATACATTCCTGATATATCAATTTCTAATCAATGGATACCACATGCACTCTTTGGCATTGATGTCGGAGTGTTTTCTCTGGGGTTCGATCTGTTTCTGGAATATGCCCGCTCAAGTTATTCCCAGGAAAATCCTGATACAATTGAAACAAAAGCATCTGCTTCAATACATAACCCGGGATTTCTGGCATCTTTAATCTACGGTGAGAAGGTTCAAATCGCTGCTAAGTTCGGTCTGGCTGCACCAAGAATTTCCGGAAAGCTGGAAAGTGCCAGTTTGGAAACTGAAGCGGAATCTGATAAAGGATTATATCTGGAGTTTGGTGGTGAAGCTGGTATTCCGATCAGATCAGTTAAGCTTTCTTTGGGTGCTGATTTTATTTTGGAAAGATATGCTTTTTTATTTGAAAATACCATCATTCCTCAAACCGTAACCAGAGATACCAGTGATGAATTTACCAACACCCGGACAGCTTTGTATGCCGGAGTCAGTGGTAACGTATTTACCGACGGCCTCTGGGCTGCGCAATATGCTCTTAACATCACAGGTCACACTTCTAAGGCTGGCAATGATGACTGGGTACGCACAACTAGTATTTTCCATATCTTTTCCGTGTGTCTGGAGAAAGGTTGGGATAAACTGTGGGTCTTGGATAAAGTTTATGCCAGGGGTGGTATGAGACTGAATCTTGAAACCCCCTTGACATCCAATGAGAATTCAGAGGTTAAAACAAAAACCAAATCACAGACTAATTTCAGTCAGATTATCCCTACTGTCGGTATTGGAATTTGTAAAGGTATTTTTACTCTGGACCTCAATATAAATCTCAATCAGTGGGATCACCTGGTAACCGGTCCCGGAGTTTCAAAAGTTACTGCAGGATTAATGTTCTGATAAAGGTTATAGATCCTGAAAAATCATAAGAAGGCCCTCTTATCTATAATGATAAAGGGTTTTCTTTTTTTGTGTGGTGCGCATAAGAATCTTCTGTTTATGCTTTATAATCACCTTTAAATAAAACCCCAAAATGCATATTATAACCGCCTTCTGTCATAATACAATGTTTGTCACTGTAATAAATTTTCTTTGAGATCCTGCTTGTTTTGTTATGTAAATACCTCGAAAAAACCCCCTTGTGGCATGACATATATTAGGATAAAGAAAATCTTTATTAAATTGAGTATTGCATGTCAAATTATGAAGTATAAAACAGGAGGTATTATCGAATGGCTGAGTGTCTATTACTTATAGATCTGCAGAATGATTATTTCGAGGAGGGGAATATCCCTTTGACTGCCAGCATAGAAGCCGTTAAGAATGCACGGAGATTACTTGACAGCTTTCGAGGAATAAAAAGACCGGTATGTCATGTCAAACACATTAATATCAGGCCAGGAGCCACATATCTTCTCAGGGATACAACCGGTTGTGAGATTCATGAAATGGTGAAGCCAAATAATGATGAAATGGTAATCACCAAACATTACCCAAACAGTTTCAGAGAAACCGGACTGTTAGAATTTCTGGAAAATAATAAAATTGACAGTTTAATCATTTGTGGTATGATGACCCACATGTGCATTGATACTACAACAAGAGCCGCTTTTGACCTTGGTTTCAGATGTACAGTAGTAAACGATGCCTGTACTACTAAAGATTTGGAATTTAAAGGAAAAACTATTTTGAGCAAAGATGTTCACAATGCGTTTATGGCTTCATTGAAGGGAATTTTTGCTAAGGTGGTAAGCACTGAAGAGTATCTGGCAGAGATATGCTGATTTTAAATTGAGGGAGTAGATGAAGAAGGGAAGCTGATTAACTTTCTATTCAAAATTGAATCAAAAGCCGCTCATCCTGAGTAGACTGGAGTCTTCGAGAGTCGTATCGAAGCAGAGCTGATCAGATAGATATAGCCCATACTTCGCAGGAACTACAAGGGCACAGTACTAGCGGTCTTTTGCTTTAATTACTCAGATTTTGCCGACAATTAACATGTCGAAAAGTAATGAAAATAGACATTTTAAACAGGCAATAATCAGGTTATGGCTAGTATTTTCTCTAATTTGATAAATAATTATTCTCTGAAATAGTAAAGAATGCATTTAAATCACTGGAGAATGCAATGAAAAAGAGGAATTATCTGAAAGCCTTTTATTGTCTGATTATGATTTGTTTTAATTACGGACTTTATGCTGAAAGCAAAGAATTTTATTTTGTACAAATAACCGATACTCACTGGGGCGAAGGGGATAATCTGGAGCGTACAAAGGATGTTATCAAAAAAATAAATGATTTGAACATACCGATTGAATTTGTCGTACATACGGGAGATATGGCTGATTACAGAAAACAGTCTGCAGTTGACAGCGGTCTTACTCTGATGAAGAAACTCAAATTTCCAGTTTATTATGTTCCAGGCAATAATGATATATGTAATTTTAATTTTAATAAAAGTTCAGAAATATTCGCCGGAAATTTTGGCGCAATTAATAGAATAGACAATAAAAAAATTAGTATCATCACTACATTCAATATTGAAGTAAAGGATTTAACTGGGAAAATTATCTACGATCCACTTTTAAAGTTGGATTCGTTGCTGCAGTCAAAGCCGAAAACACTTCCAGCTATTCTTTTTCAGCACTGTCCTGTATCTGAGGATTTTTATAAAAATGATTTTCACGCGGGGTGGTCGGCTGAAAAAAAGGATAGCCTTGTAAAATTATGTGAAAATAACAATGTTGCTGCTATTATCTGCGGACATTTTCACAGGGGTGAGTTTCATATGATTGGCAATATTCCTTTATATGTAGCTGCGCCGGTTTCAGGAGGGTGGGGGCGGCAGGCATCTTTTCGGATTTACCACTATTTGAATGGTAAGCTTTCTTATTTCACCAGCTTTTTATGATAAATAACAAAGATATGGATGATTTTCAGTTTGATATTTGGATATCATCATAATCAGCCATGACTTCTGAGTTGGTATTATCTGCATCGCTAAGCAGGCCTATTGCCTCCACCTGCGGAGGTTTTTTTCCAAACAGCCGATAGTAATCTTTATTGACATTTACTGCTTGAGTTACCCATTGGCCTGCTTTTTTGTTTCCACATTTCAAGACAACAACACGGACTCTGCTGTTATAAGGACTATTGGTGATTGTGCCTTCAGGAAGAGTGCTGCTCCATACATACTTGATAATATCATTAAATTTGAATTTTCCTTTAAAAATGACATAAATACCTGCTCCACTGTCATTTTTATCCTTTAATTTCTCATTACCACCAACAGGAAGTTTATGAATCCTCCATTTCCAGGAAAGAAGTGGGTAATTTTCGGTGGAAAAGTTATACTGTTTTCCAATGCTGGTGCATCCGCCTTCAGTTTGGATACGGAGAAATTCTTTGTCCTTCTCTTTTTGCAGGGAAAACATGGAAATATCTTTTCTGCTTGGATGCCATCCATAGGGGAGATTTGTTCTGGATGGATCTTTTAATGAAAATGTATCGATGATTTGTTTATGGAATGAATTGAGATTATCAGCCAGAACTACAGAAAATGAAGAAAACAGAAGTATTGTGCAGGTACTTAAAATTATAGATAAAGAGGAGTTCATAAATACTCTCGAAAGTTGTTTGTCTGGTATCAAGAACGGAAAATTACGATAAGGTGTTGATAAATATTTTGATAGCATACAGAATCTGACTTTGTTTCATCGTACCTGATTAACTTAGTATGGGCAAGGTGTATAGTATTATCTTCAGGTTTAAAGCCATCTGGGTAAACAACTTGATCTACTTTGAGAGTGCAGGAATCTTTTCTGCATGTCATTTTAAATTCACTTGGTTTCTTTCCCAGTGCATAAGTTAGTTGGTAAGTATGTATCTACTTTCCATGGTAGCCGCCAAATCGTATCTTTAGAGCTCATCCCGTCAAATCAAACGAACAACATCCGGAAAGAAATGAATTAAGAGAGGAGTTCTTCGTGGCTAAAAAAAACAATATTGATGAAGAGTCAAAGAGCAAAAACAGTGCACTGGATCAGGCGGTAACTCAGATTGAGAAAGCGCATGGAAAGGGATCGATCATGCGTTTGGGCACCGCAAGTCTTCAGGTTGATACACCTGTGATCTCTTCAGGATCTCTCTCGCTTGATCTTGCTCTGGGGGTTGGAGGATTTCCCAAGGGCAGGATAGTGGAAATATATGGACCGGAGTCATCAGGAAAAACCACACTTGCGCTTCATGCGATTGCTAACGCTCAGAGAAAAGGGGGCGTTGCAGTTCTAATTGATGCAGAGTATGCATTCGATGCGGCATATGCAAAAAGTCTGGGTGTCGACATAGATAATCTGTTGGTTTCGCAGCCAGATACTGGTGAGCAGGCGCTGGAGATTGCTGATACGCTTGTACGCAGTGGTGCAGTTGATATTATAGTGGTGGATAGTGTTGCGGCACTGGTTCCAGCTGCTGAAATTGAAGGTGATATGGGTGACAATCATGTGGGTTTGCAGGCACGCCTGATGTCTCAGGCACTTCGAAAACTGACCGGTATTATTTCTAAATCAAAGACTTGTCTGATTTTTATAAATCAGCTTCGTATGAAAATAGGTGTTATGTTTGGAAATCCTGAAACTACTACCGGTGGAAATGCACTTAAATTTTACTCTTCAGTGAGAATTGATATCCGCCGGATTGCAGCCATTAAGGATGGTGAAAATGTGGTAGGAAATCGTACCAGGGCCAAAGTGGTTAAAAACAAGGTTGCCCCGCCTTTCAGGGAAGCGGAATTTGACATTCTTTATGGAAAAGGTATTTCATTTGAAGGTGATGTACTTGATCTTGCTGCAGAAATGGGAATTGTAGAAAAAAGTGGTGCATGGTTCTCCTATAAAGCAGAGAGAATTGGGCAGGGGCGTGAAAGGGCTCGTGAATTTTTATGCGAGAATCGCGAAACCCTTCAAGCTATTGAGCAGGAAGTCCGTCAGAAAGGTGCATTCAAGAAGGCTGTTGCGGCAGAGGATGCATCAGAAGAAGTTCCGGCTGAAGTGATGGAGTAATAATTTATTTTAAGTCAGGTGATTCTGTTAAGATGGTTTATCCTGGACTTGAGTATGGTTTAATTCTTAACAAATAAACATAAATTTCGGATTTATATGAAGTCTTCAAAAACGATTCGCAATGAATTTATCGGCTTTTTTACGGAGCGCAAGCATGTGTTTGTGCCTAGTGCACCGGTGGTACCTCAGGATGATCCAACTCTTCTATTTACTAATGCAGGGATGAACCAGTTTAAGTCTATCTTCCTTGGTGATAATCCCAGAGGGCTAAGGCGGGCTGCTAACTCTCAGAAGTGTATGCGAGTTTCCGGCAAACACAATGACCTTGAAGAAGTGGGGCGTGATCATTACCACCATACTTTTTTTGAGATGCTTGGGAACTGGTCATTTGGGGATTATTATAAAAAAGAGGCTATTTGCTGGGCTTGGGAGCTGTTCACTCAGGTATGGAAACTTCCCAGAGAGCGACTCTTTGTTACTATTCATCATTCTGATGATGAAGCAGAGGCTGTATGGAAAACTGAGACCGATATTGCTCATGAACGAATCATGAAGTTTGGCGATAAAAGCAATTTTTGGGAAATGGGGGACACTGGTCCATGTGGTCCATGTTCCGAAATCCATTATGATATTGGAGATCTGGCAACACAGAAAGAGACTTTTTCTGATCCGGTTAAAGGAGTAAACGGGCAGAATGACAGATATCGTGAATTGTGGAATCTGGTGTTCATTCAGTACAACCGTGAAAAGAATGGTACACTGACACCTCTTCCCAGTAAACATGTGGATACTGGAATGGGTTTTGAACGTATCGTTTCGGTTATTCAAGGGGTTACATCAAATTACGATACCGATCTGTTTCAGCCGGTTATAAGTAAGATTGAACAAATGAGTGGCACAAGCTACCAGAAAGGACCACAGGGAACTCCTTTTCGGGTTATAGCAGATCATATCCGTTCACTGGTTTTTGCTATTACCGATGGTGCTTTTCCGTCCAATGAAGGAAGAGGTTATGTGCTTCGCAGATTGCTCAGAAGGGCAGCCAGATTTGGAAGAGAGCTGGGATTCAAGGAACCGTTTCTTTTCAGTCTGGTTCCTGTCCTTGTCAATGAGATGGGAGAGGCATTTCCGGAAATCGCACAGCGGCAAACATTTGTTCAGGAAGTCATTCGTGCTGAGGAGGAGCGCTTTGGAGCGACTCTGGAACAGGGTATAGAAAAATTCAATCAGATGGTTGAAGTCAGTAAACTCAAAAAAACAAATACTCTTTCTGGTGCAGATGTCTTTTCATTATATGATACTTATGGGTTTCCCATGGATCTTACAAGGCTTATGGCTGCCGAGCAGAATCTTTCTGTTGACGAGCAGGGTTATGCTCAACTTATGGAACAGCAAAAAGAGCGTGCGCGGGAAGCCCGTAAAGCTGATGATGGGTTGACTCCAGAGGGCTGGATCGAACTAAGGGCCATATCCGGGACTGAATTTGTAGGATATGTTCAGGACCAGATTGCAGTTAATGTTTGCAGATATAAAATTGTCGAATCTGAAAATGCAGAACTGAGCTATCTTTTGATTCTTGACAGGACGCCTTTTTATGCAGAATCCGGCGGGCAGGTCGGGGATACAGGAATCATGATGACTACTTCAGGAAAGCAGATTACTGTAAAGGATACCTTTAAATGGAATGATCTGATCATTCACAGAACCATCTGTACTCAGCCTTTAACAAAAAGTGATTTTTCGGCTCCTATAAATGCCTCTATTGATACAGTACTTCGTCAGGCTACCAGGCGAAATCATTCTGCAACTCACCTGATTCAGGCTGCACTAAGAAAAGTACTGGGTGCTCATGTCCAGCAATCAGGCTCGAAAGTGGATTCCTACGGATTGCGTTTTGATTTCACTCATTTTAAAGCGCTTACAATCGATGAGATTCGTACTGTGGAACGGATGGTCAATGAGTGGATTCTCAGGGATGTGGCAGTGACTACCGATATAAAGGATCTCAAGGAGGCTAAAGCTGAAGGTGCAACTGCCTTATTTGGTGAAAAATACGCAGATAAGGTCAGGGTGGTCAGCATGGGTGAACTGAGCAAAGAACTTTGCGGGGGAACTCATATCAGCTCTACAGGACAGATAGGTTTATTGCATATCACCGAAGAAACCAGTATCAGTGCAGGTGTCAGGCGTATAACTGCCATAACCGGGCTTGCAGTTTTGGATTGTCTGCTCAATAAAGAAGAAAAATTATCAGGATTATCAAATCTGCTCAAATCCGGGGAAGATAAAATCCACAATAAAGTCGAAAACCTCCTTGATACGGTGAGAAAACTGGAAGATCAGGTGAAGAAATTGTCTTTTGTAAGAATTTCTGGTGTTATCGATGAATTATTTAACCAGGCTAATAAAAGTAAAGGGGCTTTTCCTTGGATAACCAGCGGTCTTGGTGATCTTGACAAGGATTCATTTGCCAGAATTACAGATGCAGTCTCGGATAAAATTAAAAGTGATAATCTTGTGAATGTAGTGGTTCTATTGGGTGCCAGCGTTGATGGGAAGGCTCTGTTTGCAGCCAGTGCTGGTACTGAAGCTGTCAAAAAATTTGGTATCCATTGTGGAGAGCTGGTGAAGGCTGCTGCACAGCTGGCTGGAGGTGGTGGAGGGGGATCTGCGGTAAGGGCTCAGGCTGGCGGAAAAGATACTTCCAAACTCGGGCTGGCACTTGAAGCTGCTTCACATATTATTGAATTGAAAGCAAAAATATCATGAAAAACAAGGTCAAAGAAGCATTGCTTGGCAGATTATCAGGTGGCAGAAAATGTCATTGGGTATTGCTTGATCCGGATGATTTTTCCTTGAGTGATGCAGCCAGTGTCGCCAGGGAATCCCAGATTTGCGGTGTTGATGCGCTGTTAGTGGGTGGAAGTCTTCTATATTCAAATCACTTTGATCAGTTTGTCCGTACTCTCAAAGAAAATTCATCAATCCCTGTTTTCCTTTTTCCCGGTGATGCTACTCAACTGTCAAGACATGCGGATGCACTGTTATATCTTTCACTTGTTTCAGGACGTAATCCCACTAATCTGATTGGTGAGCATGTCAAAGCTGCACCGGTAATAAAAGACATCGGTCTGGAACCTTTGTCTACCGCTTATATGCTTGTCGAGTCTGGATCTGTTAGCTCTGTTGAATTTATAAGCAATACAAGGCCTTTACCCCGTAATAAACCGGAAATCGCAGCTGCTCACGCTCTGGCTGCTCAGTATATGGGCATGAGTCTGGTGTACCTGGAGGCTGGGAGTGGGGCATTGCAGTCGGTTCCTGTTGAGATGATCAGAATGGTTCGTGCTTTTGTAGAGATTCCCATTATTGTTGGTGGTGGGATTCGTGATGCGGCCACAGCAGTTGAAAAACTGAGTGCAGGAGCAGACATCATTGTTACCGGTAATGTTTTGCGTAAAGAAAATGGTCTGGACCTGATGAAAGAAATTGCTGCTGCAGTCAAGCAGTTTGCCGGATAAAACGATACTTTAGTGAAATAAGGTGAAGCAGACCTTATGTTTAGATTTTTTAAAGGAATATGTATGTAGGCAAGTTTTGCGTTTATTTATATTAAGATAATATTGTCAAAAATTACAAGATCTCGGGTAGATGCTGTTTTAATGTTTACACGCAAGGAGATGCTTATGCGGTTAAGTAAAGTGCTGCTTTCTGGAGCTGTAATGCTGTCTTTCGCAATTACGGTGGCTGCCAACGATGTTAATACATCCGGACAGTCCGGTGTGGTCAGAACATTTTCGGCAAATACAATGGGCAAAACCGGTTTTCACATCGGAAGCAGTTTCAAATATGCTGCTGATAAAGAGTATTTGACCATAGTAAAAAAAGGAAATGAAAAAATATCCCATGATGCATCTCATCTTTTTTCCGGGAATTTTTATATCGGAGTTGCATTGGGTAAATATCTGGATTTGAGCATGGATATTCCGGCATATTCTGATATCTCCGGTTTTGATCAGAATCTGTCCGGTATTGGTGATCTGGGCGTTTTGCTCAAGTTAGGCAACCCCTTTCAGAAAGAAAATGCTTTTATCAGTCATGCTTATTGCCTTAAGTTGACATTCCCGACTGGACAGGATAAAAGGGGACTTTTTGCCAGACATTCCTACTATATAACTGATAATGCAAATAGTCTGACCAGTGAGCTTGCTGAAAATGCCTATTTTGTAAACCCCATGATGTTATGGACTATGAATTTTGACAGACTGCCAGCAGCGATTCCTCTGCGGCTTCATGCCAATCTGGGATGTGTTGTTGCGCCTCAGAAAAGCAGGAGTGCTGTGGTGGGGGCCATGGCTATAGAATACACACCTGCTCCTGTGATCACTTTGTTTACTGAAATCACTGGTGAATCTTCGGTTAACCGGTATACCGAAAAGTTTGATGTATACTCTTTCAATGATGACCAGGTTTGGCTGACTCCGGGAATTAAGTTCAATTTTACCAATGGAATGTACTTAACAATTGCCGGTGATTTTGGAATTTCAGATAAATCAGATGCAAATGTTACGAGCTGGAAATATGGCAGATACAGTTATACCACAAAAGCTCTACCAAGATTTGGTACACAGGTGGCTTTGGGATGGCAGGGGATTCTCAAGGAACAGGATGCAGATAAAGATGGAATCATAGACAAGCTGGACAAATGTCCTAAAGAGGCGGAAGATAAGGACGGGTTTGCTGATGATGATGGTTGTCCGGATAATGATAATGATAATGATGGGATTCCTGACACCAGGGATAAGTGCCCCTTGCAAGCTGTTACCTGCGATGGTTGTCCGATTCTGGACACCGATAAAGATGGTATCAATGATGATATTGATAAATGTCCCAATGAGCCGGAAGACAAGGATGGATTCCAGGATGAGGATGGTTGTATAGACCGGGATAATGATGTCGATGGTGTGGATGATGAAAAGGATTTGTGCCCGGAAAAGGCCGAGGATCTCGATGGCTTTGAGGATAATGATGGGTGTCCGGAGTTGGACAATGATGGTGATGGTGTGCCGGACAGCCTGGATAAGTGTCTTGGAGTTAAAGGGCTTCCTTCCAATGATGGCTGTCCGAAAACTCAGGAAATTCAACGTGGTAAACTAGTCCTTGCAGGAGTGACTTTCATGTCTGGTAAAGCGATTCTGAATGTGAATTCCTATACCATTCTGGATCAAGTTTACGAATCTTTATCTGAGTGGAAAGAAGTAAAACTGGAGATACAGGGTCATACTGATAGTCAGGGTAGCGATGTGGCTAATTTGAAGCTTTCACAGGCACGTGCTGATGCTGTTAGAATGTATCTTATTAATAAAGGCATATCTACCGACCGGCTAAGGGCTGTTGGATATGGTGAAACTTTCCCTGTTTCTGATAATGCTACTGCTGAAGGGCGTGAGAGAAACAGGCGCGTTGAAATGCATAGAATCGATTGATTTCTGTTTAAAAATCGGTTTTTTAACCAATTGGTGCCCCTCTTTTTAGAGGGGCATTTTTTTTGCTTTCTCGTTTTTAAAAAAGTTGCTTAAGCTGTTAAAATGTGATAATATAATGATGTTACCAAACCTGAATCAATGCAACCGCTGCCGGGAGGGGAAATTGGAATTCAGGAATATAATTAAAACGGTTTTTTGCGCATTCGTGCTGACTTTTTCTTTAATTTCATGCACTGCCGGGAAAAAAAACGTCAAAAATGATATCGAGCGCAAAGTGGTTATAGGCAAAGCGGTTCACCGGGACTCTTCCGAAGCCAATGGTGCACTGGTATCTCTTTTTGATGTCCGAATCATTAATGATCACGATTCCATTTTTAAAACCTATTCGACTGCAACCTCCAGAAACGGATGTTTTGTTATTGAGGGGGTACCCGATGGGCAGTATCTTCTTTATATATACGATGTTTCCAAGGGAAAATGTGATCTGTCCAGTATTGTGAAAAATCAGACTTCATTACAGCTTGGCGGTTCTGTTGTACTTAAGCCGTTTGTTACAATTAAGGGAAGGGTAATCAATGTACCAAAAAATTACCCGGTTAAGGTTATCATACCTGGGTTCGGGGCATCTGCAAAGCTTGATGATAGTGGCAGATATGTTCTTTCCGATGTACCGGCGGGCTGTTATGAATTAGCTTTTATTAGCAGAAAGTCAGTTGATTATTTGAAGGTGAAAATAACAGATGAAATGACTGATACGGTTTTAATCAAAGATTTTTATGTAGGCTATCAGGTCGGTACTCTTTCATCTGTTTATAGGTGTGAATAAATCAGGCTCCGGATTGATATTGGGCCGGAGCTGATTTTCTATTTGAAAAAAGTAATCTCTGGTAAAGGGAAAAACATAGCCCCACCAGCTTGGATTTCCTGCCATTCCCATTTAAAATTCTGATAAACTGCAACATCTGCGATTACTCCGAATCGTTTACCAATTTTAAAGTTCACATTTCCGCCCAACAGGTTTGTATAATAGGAGCCACTGGTGAAAAAACGGCCTGAATAGGTTGGAATAAGCGATAGAGAGAAGACTTCTGAGAAACCGAAGGTTAAATAAATGGGTACTGAGAATTCCACTCTATCGTTTTCCTCTTCACCTTCCTGTTTGGGGAAGGCGGTATAACCAGCCCGTAAACCAGGGGAAAGGAAAACCCCCTTCTGTTTACCTGAACCTACAAGACAATATTTGCTATCGATAAATCCGGCTGTAGGAAAAGTGTATTTCAAGCCCAGATCAAGTCGATCGGTAAGCCCCATGGTTGCTCCGAGCTCAAAGAATGTAAATTCAGGAACGGTTTCGATCAGTGGTACAGTATCATTTTTAGTGTCTATATGCGAGACTGAGAAATAAGCCTGCACATTACCTTTACCTAAAGGCTTTCCTGTTTGGAAATTGGATACAGATGCACATCCGACTGTTAACAGAAGTGCACCAGTTAAAAATACACCCGAAGCTTTTTTAAAAAAGGTCATTGCTCCTCCAAAAAGTATGAAAATTACTGTTAATTGCATTTACAAATTAAATCAATGATTATGTTAGGACAATAAAAAAAGTTAAAAATGATGACAGGAAGCCATCTCTTCGAGTGATTTTCTGTCTCTTCATATGAATTGTAAGCATCTGGATCAAAAATTGCTTTTGCTCTAATGGAAAGGAGTCAATCAAATGCTGGTAGTCCTTGCAGCCCTACCCATTCTGGTAGTGGGAATACTTATGTTGTTTTTGATGTGGCCATCATGTAAAGCGATGCCGGTAGGCTGGGCCATTGCGGCTATTGTTGCCCTGAGTGCTTGGAATATGCCTGTAATCTGGGTTGCTGCTGCATCTATAGCCGGTATTATCAATGCTTTAGATATATTAATCATCGTTTTTGGTGCATTACTTATTCTACAGCTTTTGCGCAGAAGTGGTGCCATAGCTCAAATTTCAGTTTCAATGGCAACTCTCAGCTCAGACAGGCGAATTCAGGTTCTGGTGATTGCCTGGTTTATGGGCGGATTTTTAGAGGGGGCTGCCGGCTTTGGAACACCAGCCGCCATAGGAGCGCCTCTTTTGGTGGGAATGGGTTTTCCTCCCTTTATTGCTGCAGTTGTGACTCTGTTAGCATCCGCTCCTGCAACAATTTTTGGTGCAGTAGGGGTTCCGGTCTGGGGTGGATTTGAGACCATTCGTGAGTTGAGTTCCTGGCCAGTCCAAAGTGGTGGAATCAGTCTGGATTTCCCTGGATTTTTATTTAATATTGGGGCGATTGCTGCAATAGTTAATTTATTTATAGGGACATTTTTGCCGCTTTTTATCATCTCTCTAATGACCAGGATCAGCTCTGGCTCATTCAAAAGTGGCTTTCAAATATGGCCAGTTTCTTTAATCGCAGGGGTGTTGTTTACACTACCTCAAATGTTGACTGCGCTTTTGGTGGGCCCGGAACTTCCCTCTTTGGCGGGCTCTCTTTTTGGGCTTATAATTTTTGTTATGCTTTTAAAATGGAAATTGATTCCTTCTTTTGGAAACTGGGATTTTCCATCACATGACAGTTGGCCAGGGTACTGGGAGGGGGTTGTTAAGGCTGGAGAACACGTTAGCACCAGTGTTCAAAGAAAGATAGGAGTTTTCAAGGCCTGGCTTCCCTATGTAATTATCGGGATATTATTACTTATCAGCAGACTTCCGGTATTTGGTGTAGATCCTGTTTTACGCCTATGGTCTATAGGATGGAAAAACATTCTGGGTACTTCTATCAGCAGGGGCATAGAGCCATTTTACAACCCGGGTGTTTTTCCATTTTTATTTGTGGCTCTTCTTATTCCCTATTTACATGGGCTCAGCTGGAAAGCTGCATCCAGAGCGTGGGTGGAGGTTATTCATATGATTATTCCTGCCGCAATTGCACTGGTATTTGCATTATCCATGGTTTACATTATGATGAATTCCGGAGAGGCTTCTTCTAAAGATTCCATGCTTATAGTACTGGCCAGAGCTGCGGCTTCTTTTACAGGAGACATATGGTATCTGATGGCCCCGTTAGTGGGAATTCTGGGGGCTTTTGTATCAGGGAGTGCAACTGTATCCAATATAATGTTTGGGCCTTTTCAGTTTGGAACCGCTCAAAGTGCATCCATACCGGTAACCCCTATACTTTCTTTACAGGCGATCGGAGGGGCGGCAGGTAATATGATTTGTATACACAATGTTGTTGCGGTTCTGACCACGGTGGGGTTGATAGGAAAAGAGGGCTTGCTGATACGACAGAATATACCATTGTGTATTCTTTACGGACTGATCTGTGGAATTGCAGCCTGGATAATAAGCAGTATCTTTTTACCGGGTATCTTCTGAAAAAGCACAAATTAAAAATTGAATTTACTATCCGTTTTCTGCTCATTTTTGCGGAAGAGGAGAATTTTTCTTCCTAAAGTTTGGACAATCGCAGCCTTTAATGCAGAACTGATCTGCTCGGATGCTTCTTCACGACTCAAGTCTGCAGTCTCCAGAATATTTATCTTAATCAGTTCATGGTCATCAAGAGCTTTGGAAATGCTGGCCAAAACCTGTTCACTCAAACCATCCTTGCCAACCTGGATTACCGGTTTTAGAGAATGGCCTAAACCTTTAAGGTATTGACGCTGTTTTGAGTTTAATTCCATTGTGTTCCTTTCATCATTGGTTCTGCCTGTTTAAAAGCAAAGAGGCAAAAATCATTTGGGAGACACAAAATAAACAATGCGGAATAGTATGTCTTCTAAAATATATCCACAGTGGACGAATTGTAACTCAAAGGAGGCCGACTATATCTGGCCATTTAGGGTGCAAATGAGTCGAGTCGGGCATTGCTTTTGCAGCTTAGATTATTAAGTCTATGAAAATCAATGACAAGGGAGGGGCCAATGGCAACACAGAAAAATCCGGTAACCTGGTTTGAGATTCCGGTAACCGATATTGTGCGGGCTAAAAATTTTTATGAATATGTGCTGGGATATCAGCTGTCGTTTCAGGAGCTCAAGGGCATGAAGATGGCAGAGTTTCCCATGAATGATGGAAGGGGGGCGTCTGGAGCTTTGGTTCAGTCCATTGGTTATACACCTCAGCATTCTGGAACTGTGGTTTATTTTAGTGTCGACGATATTGGTAATACTATGTCACGGGTTCAGCAAAAAGGTGGAAAACAGCTTATTCCAAAAACTTCCATTGGTGAATATGGCTATATTGCTCACTTTGAGGATAGCGAGGGAAACCAGGTAGCCCTTCACTCTATGCATTAACCATATTCTGATCGGGAAAGGGGAGAACTTTGTATTCACCCTCTTTAAGATTATCTACTGTATAAATTCCGAAACGGCTTCTGTGCAATGAAGTAACTTTGTAGCCACAGGTACTGAACATTCTTTTCACCTGATGGTAGCGTCCTTCATGAATAGTGAGTGAAGCCCTGAAGGCCTCAATGATTTTCAAGTCTGCAGGCAGACAGGGCTTTTGTTCGCCTGTCAGGTGTAAATTACCAGAGGCAAAAATGCCAGTTAATTCCCTGTTTAATTCTTTGTCAACGGACACTTCGTAAATCTTTTCGATTTTGCGACGGGGAGAGGAAAGCTGGTGGTTCAACGCTGTATTATCTGTAATCAGCAGTACTCCGGTGGTGTCTTTATCCAGTCTTCCGATGGTTGAAGGTAGTGGAGTCCGGTTCATCCATTGTTTTGGCAGCAGGTCATAAACCAGAGTGCCTTCTGTGCGATCATGAGAGCATACATATCCTGAAGGTTTATTCATAAGAATAAACAGTCCATCCGGATTATCCGGTTTCTGTCCATCAATAAGCAATAGATGAGCATCTGCTTTTTCAGAGCCATTTTTAATGCGGATATTATTACAGCACACCTGATGAGAACGCAGGAAAAGGTCTGCTCCCCGTCTGGAGCAGTAGCCCAGGTTGCTTAAGATTTTATCGACTCGTTCCATATTTTGTTGATGATATTCGATGTGGATAATTGTCAGGTAATCTCAATAAGGAATGCATTTAAGCTCTTCCACAATCGCCGGATCGATAAATTTCAGAGGCCTGCCGGTTAGATCTGCCAGATAGTGCATTTTGCAATATTTCTCAAGGATTTCCAGAAGTGAAAACGCACTTTCAAGATCTTTTCCACAGGTGAAACTTCCATGTCTGTCAATTACAATGACATCACTGTTTTTACAGACTTCGCCTACTGCATCGACACCTTCTGTTGTGGATGGCTTGGCAAATCTGGCTATTGCTACGTTTTTAAGAAACATGGCTGCTTCGGAAATAAACATCTTTTCAAATGGATTGGTTCCAAGAACGGTTGTTAAAACAGTATAAACCGGATGAGCATGAATAATACAGCTGATATCCGGTCTTTTTTTGTAAATAGCAAGATGTGTAAAACGTTCGGTTGTTGCTTTACGAGTTCCTTGAACATGGTTGCCATCCATATCAACAATTACAAGGTCATCTTCATTGATAAAGTCTTTTATGATCTTTGTCGGAGTTATTATCACATTATCATCATCCAACCGTACGCTGATATTGCCCTCAGATGCCACAGTGTAACCGCGTGATTGTACAAGCCTGGTGAAGCTTACCACCTTCTTTTTTATTTCATCGATATCCATTTGGGGTTTCCTGAATAGTTTTTGGGTTTAAATATTAATGTGAAACTAAGAATATAGTTTATCCCTGATGTTTCCAGAATGGGTAATGGTAGGGATGTATTCCTGCTGCCATGCTTACGGCCTCAATAGAGCTGGTTGATAAACAAAGTGCTATTGAGTAGTATTCCGATTTTTTTCATAAAAAAACTTCTTTTGTAAAAAATTAGGTCGAAAGGAGCATATTAATGGACAGAGAAGCCCTTGCTGATAATAAAGCTAAAAGCACTTGAGGTATAATAATAGCAGAATGTTTGGATAAAAGCGAAACAGTAATTTTACGCAGCTATTGAGAGCTGCGCAAAATTGAGTGCTATCTAGAATTCAAACATATAACCTAACATTAGTGATAGAGCCATATTCTTATCTACATCAAGGTCATCTTTTTTCATACCTTCGTTCTTCATTTCATTGGTAAGCTTGTGTGTGTTGATAAGTCCAAGAGTATACCTGATATCCAGAATGAGTTTACCGGGTCCAGTCTTGATACCCAGTAATTGGAAACACTACCGTACCATAGAATTTCAAAAAAGTTAACATAATAGCTGTTCATGTGACATGCTTAAAGTCAACCCAAAAATTAACAGTAGAGTCACAATGAAACCAGACAAACACAAATTTACATTATTGTAGCAGGTAGTTGAAAATAAAACAGCGTATCTTGTAGCGAAATTGGCTAAAAAGCACGGGGTAACGGAAAAAGCAGAACGCCATTAAGCTAGTTATTACACCTATATATACGGTAAACAGTTCATGAGATCAATAAAAAAATCTTTTGTTCAATAGGAAAATGTTATTTCCAAATTAAAAGAACTTAATAAATTGATTCTTTCAACTCTAAAAATGCTTATTCACAAAAGATATAAATGAAAGGCCAAAGTGATTGTTTCGCTTTCTGACCAAATAAAAACTCAGCCTCCTGTTTTGGATAAAAAAGGGATTTGAGACAATCCCTAAAGAGAGTGGGTAAGTAAAATCGATAATAATTATATTCAGGGCTGAAGGTCTGGCTTTTTTATTGCGATAAGTTGCATTAAAGAAGCCGTATATAATAGAATAGCTCTTGTATCTTTTTTCTGGTACATAATTGTTGACTTTCATGTTGTTTCGATTATATATTCAACAGACTCTAAATTTAAGCTATATGTACTGAGTTCGATAGGAATGGTACTATCATGAAAACTGTTGTTGTTGACACCAAATCAATTAAACGTGATTGGTATGTTTTGGATGCGGCTGATCAGGTTCTGGGGCGACTTGCTTCCAAGGCTGCTCAGGTTCTGATTGGAAAAAACAAAGTCGCTTATTCACCCAATCAGGATCATGGGGATTTTCTGATTATTCTGAATGCAGATAAGATTATGCTGACAGGAATAAAAGCGGAAACAAAAGAGTATTTTCGTCATTCCAGGTATCCTGGCGGGGGTAAGTTCCGTTCATTTAAGGAACAGATGGAATTGGATCCATCAAAGGTTCTGATACATGCGATCCATGGTATGGTGCCTAAGAATGCGCGGGGTAGGGCTGTTATGAGAAAACTTCATGTTTATTCCGGTGCTTCTCATCCGCATACTGCTCAGCAGCCCAAAGCGATAACATTGTAATTAAAAAGGAGCTGGTCATTTTGGAAAACAGGTATTCTGCGACCGGTAAGCGTAAAAATGCGATTGCATCTGTGATCGTTCGCCCCGGAAAAGGTAACAGGATTATTAATGGCAAGGCTATTCAGGAATATCTTAAGAGCGATGTGCTGGTGATGGATGTTGAACAGCCGCTCAAGCTGCTTGCGGTTGGTGAGTCCATGGATATTCTGGCAAATGTGCGTGGTGGTGGATTAAGTGGACAATCTGGTGCAATAAGGTTGGGAATCGCTCGTGCACTGGCATTGATCAGTGAAGAGAACCGTGTCGCCCTTCGTAAAAACGGTTTTCTTACCAGAGACTCTCGTGTGGTTGAACGTAAAAAGTATGGCCAGGCTGGAGCCCGCAGAAGATTCCAATTCTCAAAACGTTAATTTTTCCATTCATAATAAAATTTAGCACACGGTGTTGAGCGGAAGATGGGTGCCGTTTCCTGTTACTGGAAACGGTAGTCTTTTGTTGTGATTCCCGTGGGAGTACAACCCATTTTAAGGAGATTTGTTATGTCAGCTTTACAGTTGCAGGATCTGCTTGAAGCAGGTACTCATTTTGGTCACCAGACAAAGCGCTGGAATCCCAAAATGAAACGTTTTATTCTTTGTCCCAAAAACGGTATTTACATCATTGATCTTAATAAAACTCTGATGTCTCTGGAGAAGTTTATTGAAAGAGTCCAAAAAGAGGTGGCCAAGGGTGGTAAGGTTCTTTTTGTGGGAACCAAAAAGCAACTCAAGGATTGCATCAGAGAAGAAGCAGAACGTTGTGGAATGCCTTATGTTTCTGAACGCTGGTTGGGTGGAATGTTGACCAATTTTCAGACCATCCGTCAGAGTGTGGCAAAGCTTGAGAAGATTGAAGCCATGGAATCAGATGGTACTATTGAGGCTTTGCCAAAAAAAGAGCGTGGAAATTTAGCTAAATCAAAAGAGAAGCTGGTAAGTGTTCTCAGTGGTATCCGGGATTTGCGCAGGCTTCCGGCAATCATTTTTGTGGTTGACACTATTAAAGAGCATATCGTGATTTCTGAAGCTCGCAGACTGCGCATTCCCATTGGTGCAATTGTAGATACCAACTGTGATCCTGATGCAGTGGATTTTCCTATTCCAGGAAATGATGATGCTATTAAGTCGGTACAGCTTATTGCCAGAGCCATTTCTGATGCCATTATGGCTGAAAAAGAGAAGGTTTCTCCGGCAGAACTTCTGGCTGCCACTGAAGCCGCACAGGCTGAAGCTGCAAGAATGAAAGAAGCTGATATGGAGATGGAAGAAGAAGAAATGCCTGAAGAAACAAAACGTAAACATCGGGTCGTTCACAAGAAAATAGTAAGACAATCAGAAGAGGAATAATTTTGTTGATATCCATTAAATTTGTGGATATCACTCTCATCTCTTTGGGCTTCTGAAATAAGGAGATCTTAATTATGGAAATCAATGCTGGACAAGTAAAAGAATTGCGCGAAAAGACCGGTTTGGGGATGATGATCTGTAAACAGGCGCTGATCGATGCAAATGGAGATATGAACCTGGCCATTGAGAATCTGCGCAAGCAGGGGCAGGCTACTGCCGCAAAACGCGCCGGTAAATCTGTCAAAGAAGGTAAGGTTACCATTGTTTCTGATAAATCAGCTTCAATAGTATTTGAAGTAAACTCAGAAACTGATTTTGTGGCACGCAATGATGATTTCATTGCATTCGTAGACAAACTCAGCAATGTTCTTATTGAGAATAAACCAGCAGATCTGGATAGTGCTAAAAAGATTACATCACCTCTTTTGGGTGGAATCAGTGTAGAAAACCGTTTGACTGAACTGATCGGTAAAATCGGCGAAAATATCACATTCAGACGCTATAAAAAGGTGGATATCAACTCTGCAGACGAACGTATTTTTTCTTACCTTCACGGAAACGGCAAGATCGGTGTACTGGTAAAGATTAAAGCTGATAAGGCTTTGGATAGCGAATCCATGGCTAATCTGGGGAAAGATCTGGCAATGCAGGTTGCTGCTGCAAACCCCATGGCAGTAGATCGTAGCAGTGTTTCAGCTGATATAATTGCCAAAGAAAAAGAGATTTACCAGACACAGGCTCAAAGTTCCGGTAAACCTGAAAAGATCTGGGATAAGATCGTTGATGGAAAACTGGAGAAGTTTTTCCAGGAATTTACACTTATTGAACAGGCTTTTATCAGAAACCCTGATATTAATATTAAGAGTCGGATTCAGGAAACCGAGAAAGAAACCGGTTCAAAGGTTACTGTACTTTCCTTTGTACGACTTGAGCTTGGTGCTGAAGAATAATCAAAATCTATGAAACCTCTTTATAAGCGCATACTTCTCAAACTTTCCGGTGAAGCTCTTGCCGGGAGTCGCGGATTTGGAATTGATCCCGGGATTACCGCCCAGATTGCAGATGAAATCGTTGAGGTTCACAATGCCGGTGTTCAGATTGGTATAGTTATCGGGGGCGGAAACTTTCTGCGGGGTGCTACTGCAGAAGGTATTCCAAGAGTTCCTGCGGATACCATGGGAATGCTGGCAACTGTGATTAATTCATTGGGGCTCAAAGAGTATCTCGAAAAAAGAGGATGTGCCGCACGGGTTTTGACTGCGGTGAATCTTCAGGGTGTTGGGGAGCTGTTTTCCAGTGAAAAAGCTGTCAGTTACCTGAATAACAATCATGTGGTAATTATTGGAGGAGGGACCGGAAATCCTTATTTTACCACCGATACAGCTGCAGCACTCAGGTGTGCAGAAATTGGTGCTGAGGTTATTCTGAAAGCAACCAAGGTTGACGGAATATATGACAGCGATCCCATGAAAAATCCTGGTGCGATCCGATTTGAGCAGATAAGCCATAAAGAGGCTCTTTCCAGAGATTTGAAAGTGATGGATTCTACTGCATTCTCCTTTTGCATGGAGAATTCCATTCCCATTATTATTTTCAAACTGATGGAAAAAGGTAACCTGTGCCGTTGTATTGAAGGCCGGGCAGCTGGTTCAATAGTAAAAACTGGAGGATGAAGCATGAGTGCTTTGGATTCTATAAATTCTGAAACAAATCAGCGAATGCAAAAAGCAATAGACAGCCTGAAAAAAGATTTAAGTCGCATAAGAGCGGGCAGAGCAACACCTGCACTTCTGGACGGGATAACTGTAGATTATTACGGTTCCCCTGTACCGGTTAACCAGGTCGCTAATATATCGGTTCCTGATGCGAGGCTGGTTATTGTTCAACCTTGGGAAAAAACCATGATTGCAGCTGTTGAGAAAGCTATCCGGGTTTCTGATCTGGGGCTTAATCCTCAAAATGATGGTAATCTTATCCGTTTGCCAATTCCTCCGCTTTCTGAAGAGAGGCGCAAAGATCTTTTCAAAAGCTGTAAAAAAATTGCTGAAGAAAGCAAGGTTGGCATCCGCAATATCAGACGTGATTCCAATGAAAAATTAAAAAAAGCGGAAAAAGACAAGGATGTTACTCAGGATGAAGGCAAGAAAGGGCTTGATGAGATCCAGAAACTTACTGACAAATTCATCAAAACTGTAGATGAACTTCTGGTGAATAAAGAAAAGGAGATAATGGAGGTGTGAACTTCGTTTTACTCCTCTTTTTTTTTAAGGGACCTTCGGTTATCCGGATGGTCCCTTTTTCATGTTTCCAGAATAACTTTAATATATATTTATGCACTTGATCTACTGGTCAAAAGTAGCGGAAAATGTTGTATCAATTGTTGCAGGTCAGATTAGTTTTTCTCCTTAAAAACAGGTGTGAAGTTCAGTTATGAATATCCCTCGTCATATTGGCATTATAATGGATGGGAATGGAAGATGGGCAAAAAAACGGGGTCTGGTTCGTACTGCTGGACATCGGGCTGGAACTGATGCTACCAGAAAAATCGTTAGGGCATGTGGTGAATTAGGGGTTCAATATCTGACCACTTATGTTTTTTCCGCTGAAAACTGGGGGAGACCAAGTGTCGAAGTTTCTATGCTTATGGATCTTCTGGTTGAGATGACCCGAAAAGAGATTGCTGAACTTAATGCTAACAATGTTCGTTTAAAGGCTATTGGAGACCTTAACAGACTGCCTCCCAAGACTCGTCAGGAACTTTTGAATGGTATTGAACATACAAGTAATAATAGCGGTTTGACTTTGGTTCTGGCGATAAGCTATGGTGGGCGTTCTGAAATTGTGCATGCGGCAAAAGAACTTGCCAGGTTATCATGCAAAGATCCTTCCATAATTGATTCTTTTGATGAAAATATCTTTAAAAACTATCTTTTTACTAAAGATATTCCTGATCCTGAACTTATTATCCGTACTGGTGGCGAGAAAAGAATCAGTAATTTTCTTCTTTGGCAGGCTGCTTATGCTGAATTATATATGACTGATATTCTTTGGCCTGATTTTGACAAATCGGCTTTAATGGCAGCAATCGAAGATTTTAATAAACGGGACAGGCGTTTTGGAAAGGTAAAGGAATAATGGCCCTTTCTAATTTGGGCAAAAGACTCATATTTGTCCTCTGGGCAACTCCTCTCGGATGGTGGGTTGTAAATTCCAATTTACTTTTATGTCCCTCTTCTGTTGCTGTGATTTATCCCGGTCATGTTGCCATACTGTTTCTTATTCTGATGGCTTCCTTTGAGTATAACCGTATGCTTAGCATTCGATTTCCCAGAAATGGATTCTGGCTGAGCTATCCGGCACTTTTTTCACAATTTGTACTATTTCTTTTAAGGGATCCTTTCCCTTTAAATCTCAGTATTTACATACTTCTTGTAGTGGTAGCCTTTGAGGCGTTTATTTTTGGGCGTAAAAGCGTACAGCGGCGGTGGATGCGAGCCAGTCTTTTTTTCAGCGGACTTGCTTTTTTGTATATAGCCGGTATTTCCATGCTGAATTTTTATCAGGAACCATTCCAGTCACTTTTTAGAAAAATAAGTAGCAGTTCGATGCTTTCTCAGATGGGAATTGTCATTGTACTGGCCTCTATTTTTATGTGTGATTCTGGTGCCTATATTGTTGGTTCCATTTGGGGCAGAACTCATTTCAGTTCTATCAGTCCTAAAAAAACCATTGAAGGAAGCATTGGTGGTTTATCTTCTGCAGTTATCACTTTCAGTATTGGATGGTATTTTTTAGGTGCAACAAATCTTCCATTGTGGTTAGGTGTTGTTTTGGGATTGCTTATTGGTATTTTTGCCCAAATAGGAGATTTACTGGTTTCCCTTATGAAACGATATTTTCGTGTCAAAGATGCTTCAGATATCATACCTGGTCATGGTGGGATACTGGACCGTTTTGACTCTGTATTTTTTACTGCACCGGTTATTTCACTTTCCTCATGGATAATTCATAGAATTTTCGGTTAAGTTTCTCTTATGAATAAGTTCCCAGCTAAAGTATTGCTTTTAGGATCTACGGGATCGATTGGTACAAGTACATTAAATTGTATAAGAAGATTTGCAGATAGATTCAGTATTGCAGGGTTAGCCGCAGGCAGGAATTTACGGCTGTTTTCTGAGCAGATCAGGGAATTCAGGCCGGAGTCGGTCTATATTGCTGAAAGTAAAGATGCAGAGCGACTCGGAAGTGAGTTTGGAGGCATCAGGGTTTACACTGGAGCAGAGGGGCTGGTAGAGCTGGTAAAACAGACAGAGTGCGATATTGTACTTAATGCTCTGGTTGGTGCGGTCGGATTCAGACCTACAATTGCTGCTCTTGAGGCAAACAGGCGGGTTGCACTGGCAAATAAAGAGAGTCTGGTTATGGGCGGTGATCTCATATGTCAAATGATTGGCAGCGGAAAAGGCGAACTGCTTCCGGTTGATAGTGAGCACAGTGCGATTCTTCAGTGTTTGAATGGTGCCCAGAGTTCTACAATCGAATCGATCATTCTTACTGCTTCTGGTGGGCCTTTCAGGAATCTGGCTAAAGAAGATTTTGCTTTTATTACTCCTGAGCAGGCACTTAATCATCCTACCTGGTCTATGGGTAAAAAGATTACTATTGATTCTGCAACGCTTATGAATAAAGGTTTTGAGGTAATTGAGGCACATCACCTCTTTTCGCTTTCTTATTCAAAACTTAAGGTATTGATACATCCTCAATCGATTATACATTCTATGGTTGAATTTCATGATGGAGCAGTTTTGGCTCAACTGGGTGTTCCTGATATGGAGTTGCCGATTCAGTATGCATTAAGTTATCCTCAGAGATTTCCCATTAGTGGTAAACGCTTATCATTGGCTGAGATTGGAAGTTTGGACTTTGCAGAGCCTGACTTTGATCGTTTTCCCTGTTTGAGATTATGTCTGGAGGCTGGGGAGATGGGGGGGACTGCTCCTGCGGTGGTTAATGCGGCAAATGAGATTGCGGTTGGGGCATTTCTGGAGAACAAAATTAAATTCTGTGAAATTGCGCAAATAGTGGCATATGCATTGCGTACTCATAAAAATGCTCCTGCCGACTCCGTTGAAACAATTCAGGAGACTGATAAAGTTACCAGGCAGCGTATTTTAAAAAATCTTCTATCAAAAGGTGAAATGTGATCTCTATTTTGTCGATCGTACTGGGCTTGCTGGTATTAGGAATTCTGGTTTTTATTCATGAGTTAGGGCATTTTCTGGCCGCCAAATGGTGTGGTATCAGAGTTCTGGCTTTCTCTATTGGTTTTGGAAATCCGATTATTAAAAAGACATTTAAGGGTACAGAATATCGTATAAGTTCTATTCCATTTGGTGGATATGTAAAGATGGCCGGTGAAAACCCTGATGAGGGGAGGGCTGGTGCTCCCGATGAGTTTCCTTCCAGACCTGTATGGCAGCGTGCGATTGTAGCAATTGCCGGTCCTGTTGCAAATTACATCATAGGCATGTTGATGCTTTGGGTGATGTTCATGTATGGTGTTCAGCAGCCAATTTACTATGATCGTCCAATAATCGGGGCAGTCGCAGATACTTCAGCTGCAAGTGATGCCGGACTGATGGCTGGGGACAGTCTGATCTCTATCAATAACCGGCAGATTAAAAACTGGAATGATATCGATGCTGCATTTGCACTTCAACAACAGCACTACAATATCACACTGTCAAGAAATGGGCAGCAAAAAGAACTTCAAATGACTCTCAAAAAAAACGGCGATGCATTTCCTAAGGATTTAACCGGGGGAATGCTTCCACCCTTACCGGCGGTAGTTGCAGATGTCAGTAAAGATTCTCCTGCGGAAAAAGCTGGGCTGAAAACCGGTGATACGATTACAAATATAAACGGTACCACAATTCACTCCTGGTTTCAATTGTCTCAGATGGTAAGTTCATATAAAGGAGATGATCCACTGGTGATTTCTGTTGCAAGGGAAAATTCTGTCCTTGAGTTAAGTATTAAACCTCAGTTTAATTCAGAGGTGAAAAGATATCAGATCGGTGTGCGGGTTGATGAGGGAGAAAAAAGAAATGTAAGTTATTCTCCGGTTGTGGCCATGCAAAAAGGGCTGGACAGGACATGGGAATACACTACTATGATTTTTGATGTAATAGGAAAAATGTTCGCCCGTGAAGTTCCAGCATCTCAGCTTTCCGGGCCTCTGGGCATAATTCCGGCATCTGGATTTATGGTTTTACAGGGGCTTTCACCGATACTTCAGCTGATGGCTTTGATTGGAATTCAACTTGCCGTGCTTAATTTACTTCCCCTGGTGATAACCGATGGTGGACAGTTGCTTTTTCTGATTATTGAGGCTGTCAGAAGAAAACCGGTTTCGGTGAATGCACAGATAATTGCCAATAAAATTGCCATCGCTTTTTTCCTTCTGCTCTTCCTTTTTGTCACCTTTCATGACATCCGCCGTTTACCCGAAATGTTTCGTTTCATGGCTAAATAAGCGGATGTACCCCAACGGGTAGTTGAGACTAATTTCAGATTTATGGTTGTAAGCTGCTGGCTGGGGTATTTTGAGGCCTGTTTGCAGGTGTTGAAGTAGTATACCAGGCAACTATGCTGGTAATTAAAAGTACCACCATTAATGCTATGACTGTGTAATAAATAACAGTTTTGGAGCCGCTGTAAGTAACTTCCCGACCCTTCATTATAAAAAGCAGTATCAACGCAATGAGGATAATAACTATGAATATTACCCATTGCATAACCACTCCCTTCGATTGATGTTGTTCCATTAGTACATTTGAGGCAAAAACAGTGCCGTATACCAGTAAAGGATTCTTAACTGCGCAAATTAGGATAATTGGCCCATAACTCGCAGATATTTGAATTTTTCACCAAAAAAATGGTGAATTTTTATTCGTGTAAACAGGGGAATACCGGAGGACAGCCGGTTTAAATGTTTCCTTAAAGCAATAAAGCGATATTGAAAGGCGAAATCACTCCTTTTTCAAAACAACTGCCGTTAAGGCTCTGTATTTCGAGTGATTACAGAGACTTATGGGTAAGGAGGTATTATGAAAAAGATAGTAATGGCAACTGCAACCATTTCCGCATTTTTATTAAATGCGTCAAATTCATCTGCAGTTACCATAACAGCCAAAAGTGGTAACAGAGAAGACATTCAGGCGGCCATAAACAGTGCCCCAGAGAATGCCACTGTTATCATTCCGGAGGGAAACTTTGATTTCAATGGTCCCAAACTGGAGGTGAAAAAAAATATCACAATTTCGGGCTCCGGAAACAGAAATACTGTTCTGAAAAAAACGTCTCCTATTGATTGGTTTTTCAAAGTGATCTCAGATAGTTATTTCAGGCTGACTAATCTGGTTCTGGATGGGGGCAAAAACGGAAATGGGGTTAAAATGACCAGTGGCAATCTGAATATGAGAATCGATAACAGCACGTTTAAAAATTTTAATAAGACTGCCATTGAAACAAATGGAAACATCAAAGGGGTTATTGATAATAATAATTTTCAGGAAAACCGTACTACCGATATTGTTGTCTACGGTGATAATGAGGGTGCATGGAAAAGGCCGGTGAAACTGGGGACTGATGATGCTATTTATGTGGAAAACAATAAGTTTGAGCATAAAAATGTGAAAGGGGCAGTTCATTCCATTTCATCAAACCATGGTTCCAATTATGTGTTCAGATACAATACTATCGATGATGGTAATCTCAATACAAATCCCATTGATGCACATGGGAACTTTTTCTATGGAAGAGGAAGTCGTAAGTATGAAATATACGGAAATAAAATCAAATCTGGTGGAAGCTATCAGGGGATGTATATCCGTGGTGGAACCGGGGTAATTTACGATAATGAATTCATTGGCAAATTCAGTTATCCCATAGTGCTTGAAAATTATCGTTCTTTTAAGCAACTTGGTACTAAATACCCAGCCCCCGATCAGATTAATGATCTTCATATTTGGAACAATAAGTATGAAGATAAAAATGTTGAACCTTATATCAGAGATCGTGGTATGGTTCGCCAGCATATCAGAAAGGACCGTGACTATTTCATGCTCAAAAAATCTGGTTATAAAGCATATCCTTACCCATATCCTGCTTCCGGAGAGCAGAAAAAAGAGGATGCTGGCCTTATGGGTTCGCTTTTTAAGATCTTTTCTATGTTCAAGAAAAAAAACACATAGAAATTTAAGATTTCAGATTTAAGATTTAAGATTTGGAATTTGTGATTTGGACCGCTTTGAGCGGTCTTTTTTTTGAGCTGATTTTAAAGGTACTAATTAGCTATAGACTTTTTGGGGATAACTACGATTTTTCTCTCTCCGATCAGTGCGTCACTGGCATCGAAAATCTGTGCTGATTCGAAAAGTGAAACATCATCCAGGATGCGGCTTTTGTATAATACCAGTTTTCCCTCTTTTCTCAGCAGGTTCATTAACGGTTTACAAAACTCAGGAAGCATCTTTACTGATCTTGAAACTATGATATCGAATGAATTAAACAGCTTTGCTGTGACCTCTTCAATTCTCATGTCTATAAATGAACAGTTCTGCAGCCCTAAAACGTTTACAGCTGATTTTAAGGCCTGTATCTTTTTTTTTCGTGAATCCAACAGCGTGACAGATGAATCAGGGTAGACAATTGCCAATGGAATTCCGGGAAAACCACCGCCTGTTCCAAAATCAAGTATCCTTTTGCCGGAAAAATTAACATACCTGATAGACAATAATGAATCCAGAATATGCTGAGTCCAGATATCCTCAAGGCAGGTTTGTCTGGAGATTAGATTGATCTTGCTGTTCTCTTCAACAAGCCAGCTGTAATAGGTTTCAAAACTCTTGAGCAGTTCCTGATAATTGTCTGGAAATGCTCCCTTTAAAAAATCAATAAGTTTTTCTTTTTGCATTTTTCCTCTGGCTGTTGCGTTTAACACCATATACAACAGTATCGGTTTTTTTCATTGAAATATAGAAGCTGGAAAAGCAGATTTTGATGAAAAAACATAAATTTTGCAGGAAATTAAAAATTGCAGGGAACTGCTACTCTGGAATGAGTTCAGAAAAAGTCTACCCGAAAAAATGCAATTAAGGTATAATGGGCATAGGTATTTCTATACAGCTTTTGAATTAGTCAATAACAGACAATCGTTTTTTATGCTTGATACCAATACTTCAGTTATTTCCATAAATCCGGAAAACTATATCGGTAGAGATATTAAGGGTATCACCCTGATTGAGCTTTTAGGTCGGGGGGCCACAGGGCTGGTTTATACTGCATACCAGAAATCCTTAAAACGGAAGGTGGCTTTAAAGCTTTTTCCAAAGCAGACTCTTAAATCGGTATCTGTTGAAAAGTTTAGGACAGAAGCGGAAACTGTAGCAGTTCTAAATCATCCCAATATTGCACCGGTTTTTGATATGGGAGAAACAGAGGAATTTTTGTTCATCGTGATGCAACTGATTGGTGGTCAGGATATGCGTTTAATAATACAGAGATTACGAAAACACCCAGTCCTCTCACGAAGGACCCTGTCCAAAAAAACTGCTGTTCAGATAATGCTATCTGTGCTTGATGCACTGGAGTATGCACATAGTCAGCAGGTTATTCATCAGGATGTCAAACCTGCAAACATAATCATCGAGGAGCAGAATTACAGACCCTATCTGGTGGATTTTGGTATTGCCAGAACCATTCTCAGTGAACAGGGGTTATCTCAGTTTATTTTGGGTACTCCATTATATATGGCACCCGAGCAGGCTTCAGGTCAACAGACTGATTCCCGGGCAGACATCTATTCAGCTGGAATAGTCTTATATGAAGCTGTATCAGGAGTACTGCCTGTTCAGAAGGTTAAAACAGAGGAGATTTTGAGACTGAAGATATGTGATCCGGACTCTATATTTACCTGTAAACCATCTCAACATAATGGAGTTATAGACAGAGAACTGGAGCGAATTATATGTAAAGCTACATCGGCTCAGCCTTCAATGAGGTACCAGGAATGTGCAAGTTTTAAAGAAGATCTTGCCATCTATGCGAAGACTCTGCAGGAGCAGTGATAAATGACAAGTGATAGCAGTCAGAAAAAAATAAATTCCAGCCAGGCCGATTTTCTCGCCCGTCTGTTCAATGTTACTATGAACAGTGCGATTCTTTACGGAGGCAATCATCCGACTACGCTTAGAAATGTGACTTTGCTGTACAGTAGTTTTGAAGAGATACTTAAATTGTATGGATCGGTTTCTTTCATAGTCAATAGAGACAATCTTTTTGTAGAGGAATGGCCTGTTGCCGACGTCATTAATCCTCGCAGGCTTGTTGTGCAGTTTATAAGAATTGGAATTGTTTCGGTGACTTTTATGCAGGGGTTGAATACAAATGATCTGAAAATCTTTATTGAAGCCGCTTCTGATATTGGAAATGACGTGTCCGCAGGTTCAACCGAAAAAATACTTCATGATAAAAAAATCAGTACTATCAAAATTAATTTTGTACGCTTCGGAAAAATTCTTTCCGGTCAGGAAAATGACAATATCGATACAAATGAGGAGCCGGTAACAAACTTGACTGGAAATCGGCAGAAGCTTAAGGATGTATTAAATACTGCAGTTATCGATCAGAATTCATCCGATAATGCATTAATGCTTATACAGAAACTGAAAACAGAGATTGCCACGGCACCACCGCAGACTCTGGATGAATTTATTGTCACACTTCATGATATAAAAAGAAATCTGGCTGAAGTGGTTGAAAGCAGAAAATTAAGCGGTCAATCTTTAGTCGATGGAGAGCAGGTTTCAGTAAATCTCAACGAACTTACCTGTCAAACTGTATTGAAACTGATAAAAGAGGAATACAACCGTGGGGATGTATCCATAAAAAGGTTGGCTCAGATAATTCGCAGAATACTTCCGGATTTAAGTGAGCTGAGAAGGTTGTTGCCTGGAATAAAGACGATGCTCATAGCTGAAGGAATGTCTCTGACAGATTATCTTCAATTGATAAAATCACTCAATTTGGAAATAGACTGCGAATCTATTGCTGATTCTCTGGAGGGGGCAGCAGAAAAAATTGGGGTTACAGCTAAAGAGATTATTGATGCAATAAAAAAGGAACCAGAAGATGCTGCCAGGTTGATTTATCTGGCTTCAGAAATCCGTCAGGGAAGTGTATCTGATGAATTACAGTTGTCAAATCTGCTGACAGAATACATTGAAAAAACAAGTAAGGCACTGGCATTGCAGTCAAATGCCATCTCCGGACCGCAGGGTGGGAAAACGCTACGTAAAATCCTTTCTCAGATTCAGGTTGAGATTGTCAATAAACTGAATGAGTGCGGTGTACAGCCGGTGGTACTTCAATCAGTAAAAAAACAGCTATCCGAAAATTTCGAATACGCTTTTGATTCTGCCACAATGGATTGGATTTTGAAGGTATGTTTGGATGGTGAAGCAAAAAATCCCTCTGAGCTGGATTCCAGAATTTGCGGTTTTCTTGATCACCAGTCTCAACTTTCAAGAATTCAGGATACGCTCTCAGAATCTTTATTATCAAATGGTTTCAATTCCGAAAAGGTCCAGAAGATTTTTTCCGGGATTACTGGAAATACTCATACTGAAATCCAGACTCTGACAATGCCTTCAGAATCACTTTCTGTTAACAACATGCTGTTTCTTCTTAATAGAGAGATTAACCAGCATAAAAGATATTGTACACCCTTCTCTACAATGGTTTATACAATAGAAAAAGTCGGTTTTGATAACAGAATTGAAGATGTTAAGGATGAAGATAAAAAAATGTTGATACCGCAGCTTTTTAAGATTATTAAAAAATATCTTCGGGAGATTGATCTTTTGGGTATGGCCGGGATCCCTGATGTTTCCAGTTTGTTTTCTATAATGGCCATGACTGATTATGATGGAGCCATGATTGTTAAAAACCGGATAATTAAAAGTCTTGAAAAGAAAAAATTAGATTTAAATGGAGTTGCGGTAAATATTAAAGTAGCAATTTCTATAACTGTTCCACAAAAGCCGTATTGTAAAGATATTCGTAGCTATCTGAACTTGGTGAGATTAAATCATCTGAATAGCTCTGATGCACATTGCTCACCAGTTAAAAAGGAATCTAAAAGCATAATATCCAATATTGGAAACAAGGAGAGTTAAATAATAGTCTGAAAATGCCGGCAAGTAAGGTTAGAGCAATAAGCTCTATAACAGAAATTATATTTAAAAAATGAGGTTTTATACTTATACTGAACTATATCAGCAGAAGGAGTAAGAAAGCATGTTCGCAAGACTTATACTGCTTTTTACTATTCTGCCGATCCTGGAGTTGTTTATTCTGCTTCAAATCGGGACAAAGATTGGGGCATTCAGTACTGTACTTATAGTGATTGGAACAGCGATAATTGGAGCCAGTCTTGCGCGTCTTCAGGGAATTAACACTATCAGGCGAATTCGCCAGAGCCTCTCTGAAGGAAAAATCCCGGCAGAAGAGCTCCTTGATGGTTTTTTAATCTTTATTGCAGGTCTTTTGTTGGTGACACCGGGACTTCTAACCGATTTGACAGGTTTTTTGCTTCTAATCCCAATTAGCCGAAATAAACTTAAGCTATGGATTAAAAAAAAGATGCAGCAATGGATAAATCGCAGTGGTGGGCCTGTTAATTTTAAGATTGGCTTTTAAAATTTCCGATGATTAGGTATAATAGTAATGTAACTGTGGAGATGATGTATCATCTTGAAATATTTTATTTTAACAAAGACCCGTTCTACTTGAAAAAACAGTGAAGTTGATCGATGGATTTGCTGGAATCATCAACTTAGTTTATGAAACAACCAGATCATGGAAATAACCAAATCATCCGGAAAAATAGAGTTGAATAAACAATCTACGGATGGCACAGGCTCTGATTCTGCAGTTAAAGAGCCAATGTCCATCGATGAGATAATCGATAGTGCATTGGTACATTGTCAGGGGCTTCCATATTCCTGCAGCAATTATGTAGCTCAGATTAAAGAGTTAAGAAGCCGCTTGTCCAGGGGACAGCTTCATCTTGCGGTTCTGGGGCAGTTCAACCGTGGAAAGAGTACCTTCATAAATGCACTGATTCGGCAAAAGATATTACCCACCTCTGTTCTGCCGGTGACATCAGTACCCACTTTTATTTCATATAATGATTGCATGAGTTGCACAGTGCGTTTCCTGAACAATAAACCTGATCTGGTGGTTAAACAGTCAATTGAATATATTGTAGCAACGCTGTCCAAATATGTTGCCGAAGAAAATAATCCAAAAAACCAGTTCTGTGTCAGAGATGTACAGATAGCCTGTCCCAGTCCTATCCTGCAGAATGGTACAGTGCTGATTGATACTCCCGGATTCGGTTCGACTTATGTGCATAATACCCGCACTGCACTTGACGCTCTGGTGGATTGTGATGCGGCACTGTTTTTACTCAGTTCAGATCCGCCGATGACTCAGACTGAGGTGGAGTTTTTAAAACAGGTACAGCAGTATGTCCCCCGCATATTCTTTATTCTTAACAAAATCGATCTCCTGCGTGGTAAAGACATCGAAAAAGTGGATCTGTTTATTCGACAGATGCTTGTCACTCGACTGGGATATAGTTCTGATGTAAAGCTATTCCATGTGTGTGCTTCAAGAGCTGAAAAAGCGGTTGAGTGTACTGAGAAAAATCCTGACTGGGTTGCCGGAAATATGGAACTGGTAAAATCCGAGATACTGGAATTCATGGTCAGAGAGAAATATTTTACACTCTCGCAGGCCCTCAATGACAAGCTTAAGGATGCATTCAAGGGGATAACTGATTGTTTACAGAAGGATGTTAATGATTTCAAATTTCCAATGGAATCGCTAAAAAAGGAAATTCATGAGCTTTCCACTCAGTTTGATTCTATTAAAAAGAACATGGAAAAAGAGCTAAGGCTGATTCAGATCGAAAAAGATGCAGTATTCAAATATATAAATGAAAGATTCATTTCGTATAAAGAGCAGATGGAGCAGCAGGTCTTTGCTCATCTGGATAATCTGCTTAATAATTCATCAGGCAGTTTAGCCTGGATTCAGGGAATAACAACTTCAATCGGAGCTTATATTACTGACAGCTTTTCTCATCTGCTTCTTACAATGACCGCACAGATTAACAAGCCGATCCGTAAGGCTACTTCACTTCATAGTAAAGAATATGCATCAATTGCCGATTCTGTACAGATGTTTGTTCTTGGTACAAATCGCAAGTCATTTTTTCTTGAAAAGCTGGATAATATGGAGATTGCCATTGAAGAAACCTGGAAGGCAGAGAATATTTCTGATATGCTGGATACCAGGTTAACATGGAGTGATCGTTTCAGAAACCGTGAATCAAAGGTCGCCCGTATCCATCAGAAGTGGGACGCCACCATTAAAAATGCAATTTCTACTAATTTTGAAGCTTTGGAGTTGCATCTTAAAGAGATGATTGAAGTTATCTTCGAAAAGCTGAAATCCGTACTATCCGAGGAGTATTATTTTCTCTCTCAGGATTTGGATAGTTTGGTTGATAAGAAGAAAACTGCGATAAAGGAGCGATTAAACAGAAAAGACAATCCGGTTGATACACTGGAAAAACTGACATGTGCGTTTGCAAAACTTAACGAAGAACTTCATTGATTCTGCGTTTTAGTATTTGACTAAGGTGAATTAAACCCAAAAGAACAACATTTGTAGAAGCCAGGCAGCAAGCTAAGGGTTTTTAGATTTAAGTAACAGCTGCTTCAAACAATATTCTTGGTGCTTTAAAGAGCAACCGTTTCCCTGCGGTATTGCCTTTGCGGTCTCCGGTAACCAGATCAAAAATTATATTGGAAAGAGATTTACTTCGCTGAGCATAGCGAATGATATTGTCTAACAGTGCGGGTTTACAAATCTTTTTTCTGGGATTACTTAGGCGCATAAATTCCTCTCCGTACTCTTTTTTCCACAATAAATCGTAAAGACGAAGATCTGATGCCATAAGAGACTGTGAAGCCAGGTCTGCTGACCAGAGCGCATGCAATATCCCTTTTCCGGTAGCCGGATTTACGTGTCCGGCTGCATTACCAATAAGGATCCAGTTGTTGCCGGTACAGGGAGTTTTGAAAAAATCGGGTGTACTGGCCTGAGGAATAAGTGCACACCATTTCTTATATGGCTGAAGATCTTTACATTCTTCAGATATAAAATTATCAAGGTCATTTTGTAATCCAGTGGAGTTGCACAGTGAATCGATGATTCCAATGATGTATTTGTCATCATTGTTTTGGATCCATAAAAAGCCGTTGCGGTGATTGAAAAATTTCATTAATGATGCTCTCTCAAGGAAACCTCTGGCATAATATCCCATGCCAATGGCCAGCTCATTTCTCTTATAAGGCTTAAGAACAGTTTTTCGAACAATACTGTTCACTCCATCTGCACCCACCAGAATGTGTGCACTGAATTCCCGTTGAGAAGTTCTGATTTTCCATAACTGCTGTTCTCTGGTTATTGATATTACTTTTTCTGGAATGAAAAGAGCTCCGCCTTTTATAGCCATGTCAAGAAGATGGAGATTCAGTTGATTTCTGGAGATGGTGGTGAAACGTCCTTTGTATTGTTCATCAAAAATAACCTTATGGCCCGATGGGGAGATCAGGTGAAGTTTATCAATAAGCTGCCCCTTTCGGGCAACAGTTTGCATTAAAGGAAACCGTCGAAGCAATTCCTGGTCTATCGTAAATAAAAAGGATTCTTCGGTTGTTGAAGGGTGATCTATGATTATGGGCTTTTGTCCTTGCGATGTCAGGCAGTAACCCAGATATGCCCCAGCCGGCCCTCCACCTACTATTACAGTATCATAAATTCTGGTGAAGCCTGTTTTCGGTGTTGGAAAAAAAGGCTCGATTCCTGAAAAAGAGCTTTTAATTGGGATTGTGGTTTCTGCAGTAACCATAAGGCCCTCTTTCCTTAATAGTTGCCAGGTTAAAATATTTGATCTTGGGTTTAGATAACAAATAGTGTGCCAGAGTTGTTCTATGAGTAGTTAAAAAGAAGGAAATTTGAGAACAGAAAAAAGAAAAGCGAAAAATTGGAATGCGAAAGTTTAAATAGTATCTGTTCAAAATTGAATTAAAAAGGCCGCTCATGCTTCGACCAGGCTCATTACGAGCGGCCTTTTGCTTAAATTTCTCAAATTATTATCACAATTTGCTTATCTAAAAGAAATGCAAATAGACATTTTGAACAGATACTAAATAATAATCATTTTTGAGAATCGTTCCCGGAAATGGTAAACTGGGATGTGTTATCAGTTTTTATTCTTGAATGTATGAAATGTCAAAATACCTTTCAGTTATTTCAGGATGGTGGTGTATATTTCATTATTATTGCTTCAGCCACCCGTATACCGTCTGCAGCCGCAGAGGTAATTCCTCCTGCATAACCAGCTCCTTCACCGGCAACATAAATTCCATGTATATTGCTTTCAAACAGTTCGTTTCGTACCAGACGAACCGGTGATGAACTTCGGGTTTCCACACCGGTTAGAAGGGCATCTGGAAAAGAATATCCTGTTATCTGCCGGGCGAAAGAAGGTAGTGCATTGTGCAGTGTTGCAGCTACAAAGGAGGGGAGGCATTCGTGCAGATCTGAAGGTGTTATCCCGGGAGTGTAGGTCGGGTTCACAGAACCGGTTTTTATTGTTCTGCGATTTAAAAGGAAATCCTCAACACGCTGTACAGGTGCATGATAATTACTTCCACCAAGCGAAAATGCCTTTTCTTCCCAGTATCTCTGAAAATCAAAGCCGCTTAATGGGTGAGTATCCGGAAAATCGGAGGGAAAAATATTGACAAGGAGAGCTGCATTTGCATTTTTACCTTTACGGGCATGATAACTCATTCCGTTTGTTACTACGCCGCCTTTACATGATGCAGCTGCGATGACTTCACCACCGGGACACATGCAGAATGTAAATGCACTGCGATTGTTTTCGCCATGAAATACCATTTTGTATTCAGCGGATCCAAGTCGTATGTGGCCGGCAAATCTACCATACTGTGATTTGTCTATTAATTCCTGGGGGTGTTCGATGCGTACACCGATCGCGAAGGGCTTTTGAATCATATACATGGAATGACTATGAAGCATTCTGACTGTATCTCTGGCGCTGTGGCCCGTTGCAAACAATGCAACAGAACAATCGATCCACTGGGAATTGTTAATCTGTAGAGCTCTGAGTGTGCTATTATCAGTACGGATACCGGTCACCTGATGCTGAAAAAGCACGCTACCACCAAGAGCAATAATCCGGTTTCTTAAGGTGCGGACAACTTCCCTGAGAAGATCGGTTCCGATATGGGGCTTATTTACATATAAAATAGTATCCGGTGCTCCTGATGCGACAAACTCCTGAAGAACCTTTCTGCAACGGGGATCATTGATCAATGTAGTTAATTTACCGTCAGAAAATGTCCCTGCGCCTCCTTCACCAAACTGTATATTGGAATCCGGATCGAGGGTACCGTTTTTCCAGAACGCAGCCACATCTTTAGCCCGATTTTCAACATCACGGCCGCGTTCGAGTATCAGCGGCTTGTACCCGTTCTGTGCAAGAAGCAGTCCAGCAAAAAGCCCTGAAGGTCCACTTCCGACAATTACCGGATTTACCGGGAGCAGCTCTTTACCGGGAATAACATTTTTATAGGATTCATCAGGTGCGATAATAATTTTTTCGCTGTTGCATTTCCGGACAAGTTTCTCCTCACTCTCCACTGCACAATCAATAGTATAAACAAAGTAAAGAGAGCTTTTTTTCCTGGCATCTATCGCCTGACGCCGAATCTGAATTGTATCGATATGGGACTCATTAATTCCCAGCTCCCTTGCAGCTGCTCTCTTCAGTGCAGATTCCTGATGGTCTACAGGCAGCTTAATTTCAAAAAGTCGGATCATAGTTCAGCCCTCAGCCGCCGATTGTCCGGCAATAACCCCTGATGACCATGCCCATTGCAGATTATATCCACCGCAGTCACCTGTTATATCCAGCACCTCACCTGAAGCATAAATTCCTTTGACAAACCTGGATTCCAGTGTCTTGTCATTGAATTCTGATGTTTTAATACCACCGGCACACACGTGTGCATCATTCCATGAAAGAGATCCGTTTATCGTAAATACCCAGTTTTTAACTGTCACGGCAATCTTGTCGATTTCATTGATATCAATATTGCTGGACATTTTTTTCAGATCTGCAATACCACTTGCGGTTATAACGGATGTGATAAGTCGCTTGTGTATAAATCCAATCAGGGCGGTATCGACAGATGCTGTTGATTTATCTGTAAAACGTTTCCTTAAATGTTCACTCAGTTCAGCGTGCGTTTTGTCAGGAAAAAAATCGATCGTGCACGTTACAGTTTTATTCTGCTGCAGAGCATAATTAGCCAGTATGCTGAGCTGGATCACCGGAGGCCCGGATAGACCATACTCTGTAAAGAGAACCTCACCGTATTCGCTGGCGATCCTTTTATTGTTGATGTAAATCGCAATATCCGCGGTAACTTTCGTACCTTTCAGATGTCTGCTGTGCAGAAAACCGGTTTTCAGCGGTACCAGAACCGGAAACAAAGCTGTTACTGAATGGCCGAAGCTCTTTAATATGTCAATACCACTTGTGGTACCGCCCAGTTGCGGTGCAGCCCTGCTGCCGCATGCAATAATTATTGCATCTGAAGTAAAATGAGTCTCCGGAGATTGCAGTATAAATGCGGATCTGTTTTTTTTAACATTTATAACAGGCGTCTGCGTCTTGACTTTCACTCCACAGAACTCCAGTTCAAACCGTAAAACATCAAGTATCGTTGATGCCTGATAGGTGCGGGGATATGTTCTGCCATCATTTTCAGATATTGTAAGCGCTCCAAGAGCATTGAAAAAATTCAGGGTGTCACTGATAGTGAAACTTTTGAATACCTCTGTAACAAAATCAGGATTTTCTCCATGAAAATGGGAATGGTCACAGTTAAGATTTGTAAGGTTACACTGTCCGTTGCCGGTAGCAAGAAGCTTCTTTCCAACCCGGTCATTCCGTTCAAATAATGTTACATCAGCACCACAGCGGGCTGCGGTAATTGCAGCTATCATACCGCTTGCACCGCCTCCGATTATTGCAATTCGTCTTTTCCCCATAGCTTACATTTAATCCAGATTAATCTTTTTGCAGATTAAATAAATATACTTCATACAGGCGGATTGGTTCAATTCATTAAATTACTACCCGGGGATCCCTGTGCTTGCGGATGAGTTTTTTGCGGTTCAATTTCAGGAATTGTGTCGATCTCACCACCTATTTTCAATCCGATCAGCCATCTGAGGTTGTACATAAATTCATCATCACGGCAATAGCTGGTCAATCCCGCGATAATTACACTTATCAGTAAAAACGGGTCGTTTTCGTTCACTTTTAAACATTGAGATGCGTAAAACCGTCGTGAACCACCTTTAGTTTGCCGACAATCCATCCAGAATAGTCCACTCTTTCTTTTTGGCAATTTTGAGTAATTTTTTATCAGGATTTATAGCAACCGGTTTTCCAACAACTTCAAGCATCATCCGATCTTCAAAATAATCTCCATATGCATTTGGTGAAGCACTTGAGCAAGCATTATTAGCACCTCGAAATAATCAAAATAAACGGGAAAAAATCATTTGCCCAAAATGTTCTATTCCAATGCAAAATCACCTTTATATGAGAGCAAAAGAAGTGAATGTTGATGAATGTTATAAGTGCGGAGGATATTTCCTTGATTCCGGAGAACTTACTGACATACGGGATAATTATATGAGTGATTCCGAGATCCATGAATATACTGAAAAATTAGTTATTGAAATTCCTGAATACATTAGTGCGAAAAAGAACCTTGAGCAACTAAAAAAACGTACCGATGCAATCCAACGTACTACTAAAATTTTGACAATAAATTACTGGCGTAAAAAATTTAATCCGTAATATTAATTATCGTTCAAAATCTCATTCAGACACTCAACCATCTTTGGATAAATGAGCATTTTAGTGCTAAAAGCACAGAATATCCCGCTTAAATAGCTTGCTCCCGGAGAGCATTTGGCTGTATAGTATCTTGAATGTATGAAATATCAAAATACCTATCAGTAAACGGGTGGTCGGGGAGCAACACTGCGAGGGACCCTCGCTGTTAGTCCTCATGATAGGAAACATCGGTACCAATGCAGTGGGTATTTAAAAAAACGTCTATATTATAGAAATGAGATTATTTGTTACTAACAATTAAAGGGCAGTATTTTGAAACTATCTGTCTTTCACCCAGAGGTGAATTTGTATATTATCAAGAATTCGCCTCTGAGGGAAGTCCTTTCCACGCTCTTCTTATTGCTTTTCTAACCTTATTGATGAATTATTTCTTTATTAGTAATTATAACCACCTAATTAATACTGATTCGGTCGTCAGTTTCCCGAAACTACTCAAAACACAGGCGTAACTACCTATTAATTTAACTGCCTTAAATTAACTATTTACGACTGTGTATAGTAATAGTATAATCGAATATTCTCTATGAAAATAAGTTTTTTAGTATATCACTGAAAGGCCAATAAGTGGACAAACTGCACACCTTCAATGAGTTTCTAATTTCCCAAAAAGGCACAATCGATATCGGTTCTTTCACCGTGAATCTTGTTCTGGCAGCACTACTTTCTTTTTTTCTTTACCTTCTATATATACGGTTTGGACGATCGTTATCAAACCGCAAAGAGTTTGCCCGCAATTTTATGATCATCACCTGTACTACCATGTTCATTATCACTGTGGTGAAAATTTCCCTTGCACTCTCTCTGGGTTTAGTAGGGGCATTGTCCATAGTACGGTTCCGCACTGCAATCAAGGAGCCTGAAGAGTTATCTTACTTGTTTCTGTCAATAGCTGTCGGGCTTGGTTTGGGTGCATCTCAGAGAGTTGTTACGCTGGTAGCATTCGTTTTTATAGTCATTATAATACTGATTAGAGGTTTGTTTTCCGAAGTATCTCCCCGAGCTAACGGAATGCTGCTTCAGTTGTCATGCAGTGGAGCTGATTCAAAAAGAGTGGAAGAGATAGAACGTGTACTTAAATCCAATTGCAACAGAATAGAGTTGCGCCGTATGGATGACAGTAGCGGGGAGCTTTCTTTGTCCTATATGGTAGGATTCGATTCAAGCCAGAGACTTGGCCTGATAAGAGATCAGCTCAAAGATCTTATTAAAGATATTTCGATTACTTTTATGGATACCTCAGTAATCTAAATTATGAAAATCAAAACTTCTGTTATAAATGATTCTCTTGAAGAGGTCCGATATTTCAATAATCAGCGTAAAAAATTATTTGTTTTAATTTTTGCTTTAATTGGTGCATTTATCTTCGGAATAATATCTCAAAAATTTCATATTATCGGAAAAATGCTTCTTAATATCCAGGCTCAGTACAACACTGTAAATGAGAGAATAAGAAATGCACCAGTCTTTTCCAAACTTACTCAAATAGACCTACAAATTGGATATGTAAATTTTCAAAAGATCTGTTATCAGCGTGAACTAGCATTGAATATGGGAAGAACATATCGTGTACATTCATTTAATGAAGGTGACGTCGGAGCAAAAATAAGAGCAGGTGATAACTTCGTGCCGGTAAAGGTATCACTGAAGGGTGGGCAACCGGAACATTGGGCAGATCCCCAAAAATGGTCATTTAAAATAGATGTGAAAAGTGATACAACGATAATGGGAATGAAAAAATTTGCGCTGCAATCACCCTCTGCCCGCATGTTTATCAATGATTGGGTATGTCATAAATTACTGAGATTCGCCGGACTGATTGGAATTCGTTTTGATTTCATAAGATTTTCTTTAAATGGTGACGATTATGGATTGTATGTTATTGAAGAAAATATGGGAAAAGAACTGATAGAGTATAATAAAAGGCAAGGAGCTTTACGTCAAAAACCTTATTACCATTTATCTCTCCATTTCGGTAAGCTTCAAGAAGCTTCAAAGCCTGTTCAAATTGACTTTTCAGCACACTGTCATTCATGATTTTTTTAATATTGTATGGCTGAATT